>JALWYR010000021.1 GCA_027003085.1 Flavobacteriales bacterium | reverse complement strand
GCATAAAATACTCACACCAAGTTTTGTTCTTTTTGCCGATAACGGCATTGACCATCCTTGCCATAGCTACGGCTATGCCTTCGGATGGCCGGCTTTGTTCTCGACAAAAATAACTGCAACTTTTCCGACATTTTACACTTGCTGCAACGCCGTGAACGCGCCGCCGGATGAGCCGGAGGTGAAAGCCGGCGGCTTGCGTGAACGTGAGCAGCCGGGCGCCCTAAAAAATTTATTTATACCTGTTCAAGCTATCGGTTGCCGGGGCGGGAATCCAAATAAAGTCCCGGGTGATGCGTTGGATATGTTGGCCCTGACGGAAAAAATCAAGGTAGAGCGTATGCCGGCCCGGTTTAAGGCCCGAAAGGGCGGGAATGCGGATGGTGTCGGACGGCCGGGCGCCGCCGCGAATAATGGTATCGACCCAAAAACCAATGGCATTGATGCGGGCCTCGCGCACGCCTCGAAGAATGATTTTCTGCGATTGACCGCCCTTCCATTTATCCGGTGCCGACACCAATTTAACGGGGCCTTGCTTGCAGGCCGCCAGCAATAAAAACGCTAGCAGAACAGGAAATAAAAAATTGCGCATAAATCCCGAATTTGGCTCAATTTACAATTTTTCGATGACAAAACGCCAAGGTTTATGCTTCCAAGCGCCCGCATAGTCGATACCGATGCGCGGGGTGGTTTTTAGCTTGGCCGGTCGCAGGCCTCTTGCTACCCAAAGTCCGGTTTCTTTGCCCAGGGGCATGGTGTTCAACCGCCTGTCGATGCCCAGCAAGCGCGTGAGTTTGCCCGGGCCGTTGGCGGGTTTTTTCAAGGGTTCAAAATGTTGGCCGTCCTTGGAAAATTCGGGACGTAACAGCCCGCGAATCAGCACGGCCGCCGGAAAGCCCTGGGGCATGGTAACGATGTTGAGCATATCATACATGCCGTAAATCAGGTAAACGTAAATATGCCCGGGCGGCCCGAACATCACACGCGTACGGGGCGTAAGCCCTTTGGCACAGTGGCAGCCGGCATCATCGGGGCCGTGATAGGCCTCCACCTCGGCAATGATGCCACGGAAAATGCCTTGGGACGTACGCCGGTACAGATAATGACCGGGTAGTTCGCGGGCTACACTTAGCGTATGGCGGGCAAAGAAGTCAGCCGGTAAAATCATCGCGGATTTTTTGGATGACCAAAGGCACGCCACGCGTGGCGGGCTCGCGAACCAAATGCAAAGGATTGGGCACAGACACCGCTTGGGCCGCGGGATCGATGTAGTAAACCGGTACCTCGGGACGGGTTTCGTGAACTAATCCTGCTGCCGGATAAACCTGCAAGGATGTGCCCACAATGAGGAAGATATCGGCCCGGCGGGCCCATTGGGCGGCTTCGGGCAACAGGGGAACGGCTTCGCCGAACAGCACGATGTGCGGACGCAATTGGGCGCCGTCGTCGGCTTTGTCGCCAAGGTGCAGGTCGTCGCACCAAGGGTAAATCAGGTGGGGATTGCGCTGGCTTCGGGCTTTGCAGAGCTCGCCGTGCAGGTGGAGCACATTGCGGCTTCCGCCCCGTTCGTGAAGGTCGTCCACATTTTGGGTGATGATTTGCACCGGAAAATCTTTTTCCAGTGCGGCCAAGGCCTTGTGGGCGGCATTGGGATGCACTTGGCGCAGTTGGCGCCGGCGCATATTGTAAAATTCCAGCACGGCGGCGGGATTGTTTTCCCAGGCCTCGGTGGTGGCCACTTCCTCGATGCGGTAGTTGTGCCACATACCGCCGGCATCGCGAAAGGTGGGGATGCCGCTTTCTTTGGAAATACCCGCACCGGTAAGGACAACTATCAAGGGTTTTTTCATAGGACAAAAAAGATAAAAAGCGAAAAGCAGGCCTGTAAGCCGGATTCTGTCGAGTCCTGTCATTTATCTGGGCCGGAACGTTACCGCCCGGCTCCGTGCTGCCTACCCACCGGCATCGGACGGGCCGCCCTCAAACGCCGGCATACTTGGCATTGCACCACCCGGAGTTTACCCTTTTCACTACGGCCGAACCGTACCTGGTTTCTGTGGCACTGGTCCTCGCCTCGCGGCGGACGGGTGTTACCCGCCGGGTTGCCCTGTGGTGTCCGGACTTTCCTCACCGCCCGAAGGCGGCGCGACAGGACAGCCTACTTTTCGCCGTGCAAAAATATACAATTTTTGTGGGGGATTGTCAAGTTTTTTGAGCGCTCCGGCGCCCTGCGGAGCTTCATGGCTTCGCAAGCTTTCGGGTTGCCGGCGGGACAAAAGGTTTGAACACACAAACAACTTGCCATGTTTATTGCCGGCAAAACGGTCAAATTGTATTTCGTTTTCGTGGAGGCAATGAATCAATAATGTACTTTGATTAAAGCTTTTTAAAATGCATAAATTTATAGTCTTCTTGGACAATCCGGGACACCCGGAATCAATGAAACATCAAGCGGATGTTGCCCACAAACAATTTGACCGCAATGGCCAAAAGAATAATACCGAAAACCTTTCGAATCACATTGATGCCCGATTTGCCCAGAAAACGTTCGATACGCCGGGAAGTTTTTAGCACGGCATACACGAAAATCATGTTCAGCACAATGGCAATGGCAATGTTGAGCGTGTGATATTCGGCCCGGATGGTCAAGATGGTGGTCAAAGTCCCGGCCCCCGCAATGAGCGGAAAAGCCAAGGGAACCACCGATGCGGTTTCGGGTTCGTCGTCACGGAATAACGTAACACCCAAAATCATTTCCATAGCCAAAAAGAACAGAATAAACGAACCGGCCACGGCAAAGGACTGCACATCGATGCCCACCAATTTCAGAATTTCTTCGCCCAAAAACAAAAAGGCCAACATGATGAGTCCGGCGATGATACTGGCTTTTTCGGATTGGATATGGCCCACTTTTTTGCGCAAGTCGATAATCACGGGAATGCTGCCCACAATATCGATAACGGCAAAAAGCACCATGGAGGCGGTAATAATTTCTTTCAAATCAAACATTCGGGTCGGTTTAATTCGGCGGCAAAGGTAGGAATATTCCGTGTAAAAAAGGCGGTCATCAGGACCGCCTTCGGAGGTAAGCACCGGGGTTTATTTCAGTGCCTTGATTTTGTCTAAGGTTTGCTTGTAGTATTGCATGATTCGGTCGTGATGGGTGCCTTTGTTCTTGCGTTGGTTGTTCATATAGGAACGCAGCATCATCAAGGCCATACCTTTGAGTCCGTAGCTGTTATATTTACCTGCCATCCGGTGGATAAAATCGGCCAAAAGGCGGTTGGCATCCACATTATCGCCCGACGAAATCCATTGGACGGCATCGGGGAAGGCGTTGTTTTCTTTGTTGGTAAACATTTTTATCAAATTCACTTCGCGGAACAAATGCCGGGCCACAAACAATTCCTTGCCCGGAGTTTGATGTTTGGCATAAAAGCCGGCCATTTGCTCTCCCAGTTTTTCTTGCTCGGCAGGCGAAAGCTTGTTATAGATTTTTTCCACAAGTCCGGGCGCCGTTTCGGAAAGTCCAATGAAAGCCGCCTGCCGGATGGCCCGGGAACGGGAGGTCATCATGCGGCGGAAAAGCGGAAGGTATTTTTTCTTGTGCAATTCGCCCAATTTGGCCAAGGCGACGGCTTGCACCAAGGTTTTGCGGTCGTAGAGGGCCATATCCTTCAACTTGCGCTCGATACGATGCGAAAAATAAGGCGATTTGACGTCCAATGCCTTGATGGCCCGGATACGCAAAGAATATAGCGGGTCGTCGAGGGCGGCTTCGATAACGGCAAAGGCCTTTTTGTCGGATTTGTTTTCGATGGCCCGATCGAGGCCCATTTTCCGGTCCATAAAATTGCGGGCGTGGAAGTATTGGAAATAATAAGTTTCGTCGGGCCGGTGGTCGTTGATCCGGGCCAAAAGCACGTGGCGGGCACCCACATTGACCAAATCGGGCCGGCGTTGGAAGGGGAAAGTAAAGTTTTCCACGCTATCGTCCACCCTGACGGGATAGCGGTGATATTGACCGTTTTCGTAAATATCGATCATCAAGGGGAATTCCCAGGGTTTTTCGGTCTTTTGACGGATATGCACCGTTACGGTTCCGCTACCGTCCAGTTTGTTTTCGAGATTGTATTTGTAGTCATAAGTAATGTCCAGTTTGGGATGTCCGGGGCGGTAATACCATTGTTTGAAAAACCGGGTAAGGTCCATGCCCGACACATCTTCCATGGCCAGGCGCAGACGTTCGGCTTCGCCGGCGCCATAAGCGTTATCGGTCAGGTATTTATGCAATCCGGCAAAAAAGGCCGAATCACCCACATAGGTGCGTAGCATGTGCAGGATGGCGCCGCCTTTCTGGTAGGAAACAATGTCGAAAACATCGTCGGGAGTGTGATAATGATGGCGCACCAAGGGTTTTTTGTCCGAACCGGGCACCATAAAATACAATTGGCGGTCTTGTTCCACCTTTTGATCACGCAGGTCGGGCCCACCGGCATGTTCGAGCCACAGGGCTTCGCTGTAATCGGCAAAGGATTCGTTTACGGTGATTTGGGCCCAGCTTTCGGCCGTAACCAAATCGCCGAACCAATGGTGGAACAGTTCATGGGCTATGACGGTTTCCCAGCGGTTATCGTCTACCAGTTCGTCCGCTTCCTGATAGGCCATATCGCTATGGTTGACGGCGGTGGTGTTTTCCATGGCGCCGCTTACGAATTTACGGGTAACGATTTGGCTGTATTTGGGCCAAGGGTACGGGACGCCGGTAATGGTGGAAAAATAACGGATCATTTCGGGCGTGCGGCCGAAAATTTTCTTGGCCACATCCTTGTAGCGCGGTTCCACGTAGTAGTTTACGGGCAGCGAACCCAGCGAGTCGCGCACCCGCACAAAAGGCCCGCCGGCCATAAAGAACAAGTAAGGGGCATGGGGTTTGCGGAGCGCCCATACATCGGTGCGGGTGCCGTCGGCGTGAAAAATGCTATCGATACGTGTGCCGTTGGAAAGCGTAATCCAATGGCGTGGCACGGTGATGCTGATTTTTTGGGTACTTTTTTGGTTGGGACTGTCGATGGTGGGAAACCAACAACTGTTGGATTCGGGCTCGCCTTGGGTCCAAAACTGGGCGGGGTATTCGCCTTCGGCGGCATCGATAAAATACAGGCCGCGGTTGTCGGTAATGGCGTTGCCTTTGACGGACTTAACACTATCGGGGCGTGCCAGGTAGTCGATATGCACGGTGTAGCGTTCACCGCGCCGGTAGGTGCGTGGCAGCCGGATATGGATTTGTTGTCCGTCGTAGCGGTAATCCGCCTTTTGGCCGTCAACGCTGAGCGCACGTATCTCCATGGCTTTGGCGTCCAGTGTCAAACTATCGGTGGGGTAAAAATGGGGCGTAAGTATCAATTTGGCCTTTCCGTCGAGTGTGTGGGTGTCGGGGTGCGGAACCACGTCCAGTTCGGTATGTATCAGGTCGTTGATTCGCCTGCGTTCGCCGTGCCAAGGAGCGGGGCCGCGTGGGGAAGCCTTGGCTTCGCCCAATCGAATCACCTGCGCCCGAAGCGGAAAAATCATCAGCAGGCCCAAGGCCAGGAATAAAAGCCGGTTTTTCATAATGCTATTTTATTTTACTCAAAGATACAAATAGGAAACGATTGTTACGGGAAAGAATTGCAAAGTATAATACTTGCAATGGAGAAGGACGTATGTTTAAGGCCGGTGTTATCCGCATGCGGGCTATGGGGAGTTTCCGTATTTCGTGCTTTTTCTTTACTTTTACTCATTGAAAAATAACCGGATGAAATACGGGCGTTTCGGATGGATTTTGCTCCTGTGGCTGGCCATAACGGCGGTCCGGGCGCAGCATTATGTGAATATCTATATCGAACAGGACGGCCACCGGCAATTGGCCAACAACCGCACCGTTACTCTTGAACGCAAGCCCTTTACGTTGATTTTCGAGTTTGTGCAACCCGACAAGGTTTCGGGCATTTATGTCAACACCTCCTTCAAACCCAAACCGTATTTTACTTTACTGCCGTCGCAGCAAATCCCGGATTTCGACTACGTGCCGCGCAAGGTTTTTTCGGAATACAAATTCAACCCGAACAAAGAGCTCAAAGTGCATTCGGAGTTTTTCCAATACTGGGAATACAATCCGCTGCGCAATTGGAACAAGTTCGACCGCATCGTCCGGCAAGGCAACCGCATATTGGCCTACCGCAGTGTGGAAAACTTGGATTTGGTGGAAGAACGGCGTCGGGTTACCATTGGCCGGAACCGCTTTCCGCTCTATCTTTTTTTCGGCATCATTGTCAAAGACCCCAATCATTTCGGCGGGCTGAGGGAATTGGAAAGGATAAAGGTGAAGATTAAGTTCAAGTAGGTAGATTTCTTTATTCGATAAAAATTATGTCGATTATCAACCTTATATTCAAAAAATTAATACCTTGGAATCAAGAAAAGGATTTTCATCTGGACCATGCTACGGCCCGGCGTGATGCTACTTTTGAACTCCGTTATAAAGGAAAACTCATTGGAACTCTCCGACATAAAAACGGGAAATGGTATTTTTCTTATTCGGATGAATACAAGCAAAAGCCCTTTGTAACTCCTTTGGCCAATTTCCCGAAAATCGACAAGGATTATGTCTTTGACGAATTGCCTCCTTTTTTTGCCACACGGATTCCGGCTTTAAATCAACCTTATCACCAAAAAAAATTGGCAAAATATAAGGCCGATAAAAATGATTTGGTGGCTTTATTGGAAATTTTCGGACGCCATTCAATCAATAATCCTTTCGAGTTGATAAAAACGTAAAGGCGAAGGAACTCTTTACGGAGCTTTTTCTGGCCAATACCGGCCTTTGGGAGCGGGATATTTGCTATTTCCTACAACAAATCCTACTTGCTCCTTCCCACTATGCCTAAAAACCGCTCCCCCAAGTCAATTTGTCCGGGTTGATTTTACAACTGCTTTTTAATGGCGGTATTAGCATAAATATCCCAAAGGAACATTTTTTTGTTATGGGAAAGAGGGTAAATTATTAAACATTAAAACGGAAGTGCATCACATCGCCATCCTGCACCACATAGTCCTTGCCTTCGATGCGCAGGCGTCCGGCTTCGCGGGCCTTGGCTTCGGAACCGTATTGGACATAATCATCGTAGGAAATCACCTCGGCACGGATAAATCCTTTTTGAAAATCGGTGTGAATCACGCCGGCGGCTTCGGGGGCTGTTGCGCCGCGGCGGATGGTCCATGCGCGCACTTCCTTGGGCCCGGCCGTAAAAAAGGTTTGCAAATCGAGTAAGGTATAGGCCTTGCGGATGAGTTTGGAAATGCCCGGTTCGTCCAGCCCCAGGTCTTCGAGGAACATTTGGCGTTCTTCGTAGGTTTCCAGTTCGGCGATGTCGGCCTCGGTGCGTGCGTCGAGGATGAGCACCTGGGCGCCTTCATCCTTGGCTATGGCCTCAATGCGCCGGGTATGCTCGTTACCACCGGCGCGTAACGATGCCTCGTCCACATTGCAAACGTAGAGGACGGGTTTGGCCGTGAGCAGTTGCAGCGGTTTGATGTAGGCACTAAAAAGATCTTCGTCCAGGGACATGTGCCTGACGGAAAGTCCCTTTTCCAGGTGGGCCTTAACGGCCCGGAGTGTTTCGGCCTCGGCCCGGGCGTTTTTGTCGCCGGCTTTGGCTTGTTTGGCCACGCGTTCGAGCCGTTTTTCCACGGTTTCCAGGTCTTTGAGTTGGAGTTCGGTGTCGATGATTTCTTTGTCGCGCATCGGGTCCACATGGCCCATGGTGTGGGTGATGTTGGGGTCTTCGAAGCAACGCAATACGTGGAGAATGGCGTCGGTTTCGCGAATGTTGGCCAGGAATTTATTGCCCAGGCCTTCGCCTTTGCTGGCGCCTTTGACCAGGCCGGCAATATCCACGATTTCGACCGTGGCTGGCACCACGCGAGCGGGATTGACCAGCCGGGCCAGCGTGTCGAGCCGGGGGTCGGGCACATTGACCATGCCAATATTGGGCTCGATGGTGCAAAAAGGATAATTGGCCGATTGGGCTTTGGCATCGGACAGGCAATTGAACACGGTGGATTTTCCCACATTGGGCAGACCTACAATTCCGGCTTTCACGGGCAAAATGATTTGGGGGCAAAGGTAATGAAATTGCGGTAAAGACTACGCTGCCAGGTAATAAAAAATTTTTACTTTTATTAATGTAGCTTTATTTTTTAACGTTTAGGTTGAGCACAATTATAATCATGTAATGTTTTTAAAAATAAGTTACATATAAATTTCATCTTTTTTTACATCTTTCTTGTAACATTATTTTCATAAAATTATTTTTACAAACTTCAATGGTTATTTATTAAAAATCATTGTTGTCCGGTTAAAGAACGGAACGCGAAATTTTTAATGTTAAGTCATTGAAAATCAATTACCGGGCATTGTAATTTTAAAAATAACCCCCCAATGTTGGAAATAGTGAGTTTTCATAGCGTTTTTTTCGTTGATTATATACTTGTTCCCATGACTTTTCCGGTTCCTCTAAAAACCGGTAAATATCAATGT
>JALWYR010000020.1 GCA_027003085.1 Flavobacteriales bacterium | reverse complement strand
AAAGCGTGGAACAGGCCTTTTTCTACGGACACGGCCATTTGCAGCTCACCGCCTGGCCCGAAGGCGAAACTTTTGATTTTTCGAACAAATTCGAACTCGATGGCATCGAATTTCCCGAGCCCGATATTCATTTATTCGGCTTCAATAATCCCTACGGTGCCTGCCCCGTTTGCGAAGGTTTTGGCAGCATGGTGGATATCGACCCTGAAAAGGTCATTCCCGATCCGTCGAAAAGCATCTATGCCGGCGCCATTGCCCCGTGGACCGGTAAAGAATTGTCCAAATACCGCGACGAGCTTATCCTGGCTGCCAACCGGTATGATATTCCCGTCCATAAGCCCTGGAAAGAACTCACACCCGAACAAAAGGAATTGATTTGGGAAGGCGCTCCCGGGTTTACCGGCATCCGGCCTTTTTTCCGGCTGATCGAACAAAAATCCTACAAAATCCAAAATCGCGTTATGCTGGCCCGCTACCGTGGCAAAACCAAGTGCCGCGCCTGTGGCGGACGACGTTTGCGCCCCGAGGCCTTCAATGTGTTGGTGGGCGGAAAAAACATCGGCGATTTGGTGGAAATGCCGCTCGACCGCTTGAAAGATTTTTTCGACAATCTGACATTGGATAAAACACGTGCGCAAATCGCTCGCCGCCTGTTGGAGGAAATCCGCAACCGCCTGGAATTTCTCATCCTCACCGGCTTGCCCTATTTGACGCTCAACCGCACGGTGGCCGGCTTGTCGGGTGGGGAGTTGCAACGTATCCGGCTGGCCGTTTCCTTGGGTAGCGGACTTACGGGTGCCATCTATGTGCTTGACGAGCCCAGCATCGGGCTGCATCCGCGCGATACGGGCCGGCTCATCCAAGTGCTGAAAAACCTGCGCGACAAAGGAAGCACCGTGGTGGTGGTGGAACACGACGAAGAAATCATCCGTGCCGCCGACCACATCATTGATATGGGCCCCGGCGCCGGTGCCTTGGGCGGCCGGGTGGTGGCCCAAGGGGATTTGAAGCAACTGATGAAGGCCGACACGCTGACGGCGCAATACTTGTCGGGACGGAAAAGCATTCCCGTGCCCCGCGCCCGGCGCCACAGCGCCGACCGTATCATCCTGCGCGGCGTGCGGCATCATAACCTGAAAAACATCGACTTTTCGTTTCCCCTGCACACGCTTACGGTGGTTACGGGCGTGTCGGGCAGCGGGAAGTCCAGCTTGGTCAACGAAGTGCTCTACCCGGCCGTGCACCAAAAATTGTTCAAATACGGCCCCAAGGCCGGCGCTCACGACGCCCTGGAAGGCGCCTGGAAAAGTCTGAGAAACGTGGAGCTTATCGACCAAAACGCCATCGGGCGCAGTTCGCGTTCCAATCCGGTTACCTACATTAAGGCCTACAACGACATTCGAATTTTGATGGCCCTGCAAAAAAGGGCACGGCAAATGAAACTGAGTGCCCGCCATTTTTCGTTCAATGTGCCGGGCGGCCGTTGCGAGGTGTGCAAAGGCGAAGGCGTGATACATATCGAAATGCAGTTTATGGCCGACGTGGAAATCACTTGTGAGGCCTGTGGCGGACGTAAGTTCAAAGACGAAATCCTGGAAGTGCGTTTCCACGGAAAAAACATTTACGACATCCTGGAAATGACTGTGGACCAGGCCGTGGACTTTTTTAAAACCTACGAACAGGAATCCATTGCCAGCCGTTTGCAGGTTTTGCAGGATGTGGGCTTGGGCTATGTCAAGTTGGGCCAGCCGGTTTCCACCTTTTCGGGCGGCGAAGCCCAACGGCTCAAACTGGCGTCGTATCTGATCAAGGGCGACCGCACCGAGCCCGTGCTTTTCCTGTTCGACGAACCCACCACGGGCCTGCATTTTCACGACATCGGCAAGCTGTTGGCGGCTTTCGACCGGCTGATTGAAAATGGGCACAGCATTTTGGTCATCGAACACAATCCCGAGGTGGTCAAGGCGGCGGATTATATTGTGGATTTGGGCCCCGAAGGCGGCGAAGGCGGAGGTCAAATCGTGTTTGCCGGCACGCCCGAGCAATTGGTGGCCGACGGCCGTTCGCTATGGACGCCTTATTTGAAGGAGAAATTGGGTTGATTTTTTTGTGTTTAGGGCGCCTGGCTGCTCACGTTCGTGGCGGCTACGCCGCACCGGCCGTTGTTTCGGGACGACAAACCGCCCTCACACCGGCCGGCACTCACGTGGCAGCCACCGGGCTGTCCGCTCAAATGCGCAGGCGGCCCGCTCTTGCCCTGCGAGCGTGGCGGTCGTGGCTCCCCGCTGGTCGCCCCGGCGCCACGGCAGGCCTGCGGCGCGCCGCCCGCGCATAACCGCTCCCATCCCTGGCGCTTTTTGGCGCGCGATGAATCGCTTTCCCGCGCGATGAATCGCTTTCCCGCGCGATGAATCGCGCGGCTACAACAATGGGGCATCCTGCCTTGGTTGAAGCATTCGGGTTTAATGATTATTCCGCTACTGCAAACATTGAAGGCCGGCGAAGCCGGCCTTGACTGCGCCAGCGGGCGAAGCGGTATCCTTGCGCAGCAGCCGG
>JALWYR010000019.1 GCA_027003085.1 Flavobacteriales bacterium | reverse complement strand
CCGGCATCGGTTCCTACCACGGTATTGTTATTTCCCGTTGCATTATTATACAAAGCCCTTGCCCCGACAGCCACATTGGCATTCCCCGTATCGTTGCCATTCATAGCATATGCTCCGGCAGCCGTATTATCGCTACCCGAACCGGTCAGAGAAAGTGCCCCGTTTCCGAAACCCGAATTACGGTTGGCCGTACCGTCATCATTTGCACCGGCATTTACCCCGACAAACAAAGAAGAATTATCGTTTTTCCCATCCGTCAAATCATCTACTTTTTGCGCGCCGCCCGAAGCATCCGCCGGCACCCAATTGGTTCCGTTCCAAGACAAGACTTGTCCGCTGGTGGGAGTGGTTGTGGTTACATCCACATCGGTCAAGTTATCTATGCCGCTGTTTAAGGAAAATGTGGTGCCCGTTAAATCCAATCCCGTTCCGGCTGAATAGGTGGTATTGGCATCATCCGCCGGCACCCAATTAGTACCATCCCATGACAAGACTTGTCCGTTAGTCGGTGCGGTTGTTGATACATCCACATCGGTCAAGTTATCTATGCCGCTGTTTAAGGAAAATGTGGTGCCCGTTAAATCCAATCCCGTTCCGGCTGAATAGGTGGTATTGGCATCATCCGCCGGAACCCAATTATTCCCGTCCCAAGACAGGACTTGGCCGTTGGCCGGAGCGTTGGTGGAAACATCCACGTCGGAATGGGTATCGATGGAGCCGGATGCCGAGACGGGAGCATTTTCCCATGATGCCAAACCCGAAGCATCGGAAGTCAGGATTTTACCGTTGCCCGGATTACCGCCGGTGATTTTAATGCTACCGTTGATATCAACGCGTGAAGCCGAAAAATCACCGCCGATAAGCGGTAAGGCCGTACTTGAATTGGCAATATATAATTTATTGTTACCAGTTTCATTATATCCGGCTTGATAACCGATAAAAATGTTACCCGAACCGGTAGCTTGTCTTCCGGCAGAAGAACCGAGTGCCGTATTTTGATCTCCGCTTACATTGTTTGACAAAGCGCTATATCCTATCGAAATATTATCACTACCGTCCATATTATTGTAACTTGCACCATTACCAACCGCAACATTTCTTTCGCCGCTTGTGTTTTGTGATAATGCATTATTCCCGAGTCCGGTATTATAATTAAAGGAATGGTCATCATTCGTTCCCGAATTGGTGCCCAGATACACGGAATACGTATCATTAATACCATCTGTCAGCCAATTTATTTTCGATGTCGGCACTTCCCAGGTCGCCCAGCCGTTGGCATCCGATGTAAGTACTTTTCCATCTCCCGGATTTCCGCCAAGGATTCTCACTTGCCCCATAAAACTTAATGCCAGTGTATTCAAATCTCCCTTAATAATCGGGGTTGTATTTCCAATAAACAGTTGATTACTCCCCGATTCATCTTGTCCTGCATTGATTCCTATAAAAATATTATTGCTGCCGGAACTATTGATACCTGCCAGATACCCCAAGGCCAAATTATAACTGCCATCAACATTGTTTTGTAAAGCATGATGACCGATTCCGATGTTTCCGCCGGTTTTGCTTCTGTATAAAGCTCCGGCACCGACAGCTACATTATTTTCTTTATTGGTGCCGCCACTTCCAAAGCCCAAAGCCAAATATCCGACAGCCACATTATTATATTTTAAAGCATATCCGGCACCATAGCCAACACTGGTGTTATGATAAGGATTGGCATCCGTCGTAAATCTCCCTGCATAATTTCCAATCGTTACATTAAATTTAGGATATACATTCGTTGTCGCTCCTCCGTCATATCCCATAGCCTTCATACCAATAGCTACGTTATCTTCCGCATCAGTTACACCGTAACCGACATCAAATCCCATCACCGTATTACGTTCGCCCCAGGTTAAGTCGTAAAATGAATGAGCGCCGATAGCAATATTCCGTTGTGAACCGTTATATAATCCTCCGTCCGCCCAATTGCCGTAATGATACATGGCTTCATTTCCTATTATTACACTGGATTTCGGATAAAAATCTTGATGAATATTTTCAAACAAAGCTTTATTGCCAAGAATAATACTTTCTTCTGCATATCCTTTATAAAGTGTGCTGTCACCAATGATTATACTTTTCGAAGTACCTCCATTTTCCAAAGCATTATGACCTATGACCGTAGAATATGACGATACATGTGCGTTTCTAAGAACATTATTTCCTATGGCTATTAACTTTTTCGGATAAGCAGTCGGAGGATTAATAAATTGGAGTGAATCCGCTCGAAATAAAGCCGAATCGCCGATAGCAATTAAATTACTGTTTAACAAGTTGGAAAATAAGGCATGTGACCCAATGGCAATGTTTTTTGAACCTATATTATTGTTGTACAACGAGTTGTAACCAACAGCAACATTATATTTCCCCGAATGATTATTGTACATGCTATGACGTCCAATCCCGGTATTACGGTTGTCATTAGCATCGTCCGCGGCACCGGCATTCCAGCCCAGATAAACCGAAGAATACACCGGATCCGATTTCCCGTCATTCAAATCATTTATCCAATGTGCCCCGTTGAAATGATTCCAAGTAGTCCCGTTGTAAAAATAAAACCCCGGTGTCCCATCCGTCTGATAAATCATCAATCCAGTAGCCGGCGAAGTAATGGCATCGCGTTGGGCCTGTGTCATCCGAGGAATCAAAATACCTTTTTCTGTACTTTTAATATCCAACATGGCGGAAGCGTCCGGTTGGCTACCATCGGTGTTGATGCCTACTTGGGCATAGGTGTTTACATGTATCGCAAACAATATTATCAACGTAGTAATCAAAGCGGTTTTTTTCATGGTATTAATTTTTAGTGGATAAGTAAATTTTACGAATGCTTTTTTGGCCGTCAATATCAATTTCCATCAATATGACCGGCTCCGAAGTATCTATTTCCAATTTTTCAAAATCCGTATCATTAAACCGGTATGTTGCAATAAGATTATCCTGCCTGTCCCTGAGCGACAGACTCAATCTTTCCGCTTTCCGGTCCAAAGCCACAATTATGATTTGCCCTACGGCATACGCAATTAACATAACACTTGTTTTTATACTACAAATTTCTACACGCAACTCCTAATCGCCTAATTTTCAGGGTAACGAAAGGGTAATCATATCCGGTTTGGTTATTCCTGTTTTATGACACATATCATAAAATCCGGTATTTTTTGAAAAAACACGGCCGGTATTACCTTTTGTTCCCGTGATATTATTGATTTGCCCGAAAATCTTTCTGCCGGGTGTTTTTTGCACATACTTCCCCATCCGTTTTGATTGAAATGATTATTTTTGAACCCCAACATACGTCCTATGAATTCATCATTACCTTATTACCGCCCCGTTGGCCGGGAAATCGAAATTTTTGAAAAAACCTTCGAAAACCGCTTACCTTTGTTGCTCAAAGGCCCCACGGGCACCGGAAAATCCCGCTTTGTGGAACACATGGCCGCGCGGCTCAATAAACCTTTAATCACCGTGGCCTGCCACGAAGAAACTTCATCCACCGACCTGATTGGCCGCTACATCATCAAAGGCGCCGAAACCCTTTGGCTGGACGGGCCGCTAACCCGCGCCGTGCGCGAAGGCGCCATCATTTATTTGGACGAAATCGCCGAAGCACGACCCGACGTCATCGTGGCCATTCACCCCCTTACCGACCACCGCCGCCAATTGTATATCGACAAATTGGGCGAAACCTTGCAAGCGCATCCCGGTTTTATGCTGGTGGCATCGTTTAATCCCGGCTACCAACGCGGTTTCAAAGAACTCAAACCGTCCACCAAACAGCGCTTCGTGGCCATCGATTTCCGGTACCCCGAACCGGAAGCCGAACGCGAAATTCTGGTCAACGAAACCGGCATCGATGCCGATACGGCCAAAAAATTGGTCCGAATTGCCGGCAAAATCCGCAACCTGAACGAATTGGGCCTTTCCGAAACCGTCTCCACGCGCCTCCTGGTGGATGCCGCCAAACTCATTCGTAGCGGACTACCCAAACGGCTTTCGGTGCATGCCGCCATTGTTCAACCGCTGACCGACGAACCCGAAATCATCCAAGCCCTCCGCGACCTGACCGATTTGATGATCTGAGCCGGATTTTTGTCGTAACTTTTACAGGCCGAAAAAAGCATACGACCCATGTATTTTTCCTACAAAAAAACACTTGTCCACTACCGCATCAAAGGCGCTTTGAACGGGCTTCCGGTTTTGCTGATTCACGGATTTACCGAAAACAACCGTATGTGGAAGCCGGTTTATAAAAATTTGGACGCGAACCGTTACCTGATTCCCGACCTTTTGGGCCACGGCAAAAGCGGACTAACCGGCGAGGTTTTAACCATGGAAGAGCAGGCCGAAATGCTCCGCGCACTTCTGGACTTTCAAGGTATTTCCCGGGCCGTGCTCGTGGGCCACAGCATGGGTGGATACATCGCTTTGGCCTTTGCCGAAATGTTCCCCGGACGCACCGCCGGCTTGGTGCTGCTCAATTCCCACCCCTTTGCCGACGGCGAAGCCAAAGCCCGCGCCCGCGATTTGGCCATCCGCAAGGCGGAGACCGGAAAAATCGCCTTCCTTTCCGAGGCCATCCCCGGTTTTTTTGCCCCCTACAATCGTGAAAAGCATCGCGAAGCCATTGCAAAACTCATTCGCCAAGCGGCCCGCATGCCCGTCCGGGGTATCACCGGCGCATTGGCCGGCATGAAACTCCGCAAAGACCGGAGTAAGTTGTTTTTCGCCCCGGCGGATTATCCCACCGGCTGGATCATCGGCCGCCACGATCCGCTCATCGATGCAGGCGACTTCGAAAAACAAGCCACCGCTCATCCGCATATCTTTTTCCGCATCCTGCCCCACGGACACATGAGCTATGTGGAAAATCCCGGTGAACTGACCCAAGCCCTGAACGACTTTTTTCAAACCCTGAACCCATAAACGCAACCCATGCAAACCGACAAACATATTTTTGACCTGATCGACCGCGAAACCCGGCGCCAAACCGAAGGTTTGGAACTCATAGCCAGCGAAAACTACGTGAGCCCCCAAGTGCTCCGGGCCATGGGCTCCGTGCTGACCAACAAATATGCCGAGGGCTATCCCGGCAAACGCTACTACGGCGGATGCGAAGTGGTGGATATGGTGGAACAAACGGCCATCGACAGGGCCAAAGAATTGTTCGGCGCCGCCCACGTTAATGTGCAACCCCACAGCGGTTCGCAAGCCAATGCCGCCGTTTATTTCGCCCTGCTCAAACCCGGCGACAAAATCCTGGGCTTCGACCTGGCTCACGGCGGACACCTGACCCATGGCTCTCCCGTCAATTTTTCGGGCAAACTCTATCAAACCGCTTTCTATTCCGTTGACCGCGAAACCGGCCGTATCGACTACGACCGGCTGGCCGACACGGCCCGCAAGGAAAAACCCCGGCTCATTGTGGCCGGCGCATCGTCCTACTCGCGCGATATGGATTTTGCCCGCTTCCGCCAAATTGCCGATGAGGTGGGCGCCTTCCTGATGGCCGACATTTCGCATCCGGCCGGACTGATTGCCAAGGGGCTGCTCAACTCGCCGCTCAAATACGCCCACGTGGTTACCACCACCACCCACAAAACCCTGCGCGGCCCGCGCGGCGGCATGATTATGCTGGGCGAAGACTTTGAAAACCCCTTGGGCATCCGCACACCCAAAGGCAAAATCAAAATGATGTCGCAAGTGATCGATTCGGCCGTATTCCCTGGTATGCAGGGCGGCCCTTTGGAACACGTCATCGCAGCCAAAGCCGTGGCCTTCCACGAGGCCTTGCAACCGGAATTCACCGGCTATGCCCGCCAAATCATGGCCAACGCCAAACGCTTGGCCCAACGGCTGGTGGAACGCGGCTACCACATCATTTCGGGCGGAACCGACAACCATATGATGCTCATCGACCTGCGCAACAAGGACATCACCGGTCGCGACGCCGAACGCCTGCTGGGCCGTGTGCACATCACGGTGAACAAAAACATGGTGCCTTTCGACGACAAATCGCCTTTCGTTACTTCGGGCATCCGCATCGGCACACCCGCACTCACCACCCGCGGTATGAAGGAGACCGACATGGACCGCGTGGCCGAACTCATCGACCGGACGCTCGAACACCGCAACGACGAACAGGCCTTGGAGCGCATCGCCACCGAAGTCCGTAGCTGGGCAGCTTCGTTACCTTTGTTTGCTTATTGATTTTTCAGGGCGCCCCGGCGCCCGGGTTCGGCGGCTACGCCAACGCCAAACGCTTCGGCCGGCGGAGCGTCCTTGCGCTTGGCGTGCCGAACTCCGGCGCCCACGGGCGTGTCCATACGGGCGGGTTCCAGGGGATGTATTTTGTTTTTCATATACCGGCAAATGTATCGGCTTATTTTGAATTGTGCAAGAAATATACCAAAAGCGGAAGTAAGGGGCGTTTTGGCGGGAGGGGAGGATTATTTTTTGAAAGGGGATAGGGAATGGGGGTTAACGGTTATGTGTATGAGTAGTGGCGGATTTTATTGCACTCACTTTCATAATTGCACCGTTGTTTGATTTGTTTATATTTACTTCATTTATAGCACTATAACCGTCATTGTTTTTACACAATGTTGCCAGCAGTTTTTACATTATTTCATTAGTTATTATGGACATACCAATTTTTATAACATCTTTTAAATAATCCCTTATATTTTGTTTTGTGTTTTCTGATAATTCTTGTTCAAGTGAAACTGTGTATGGTTTAATGTTTAACGGAATAGTTTGCTCTATTCTATTGTTTAGATGTGTCTTATCAATAAACTCAATAAATGCTCCTATCGCAACAACAGAATCAAAATAACCGAAATGATGAATAGTAATTATAATATCATATCTCTTTTCTTTCGTAACATGAAACGAAATTCTAAACCAACGCCTTTCCATGTTTTTATTAAAAAAATAATTATGTTCATTTGCGTAGTCAATTATTTGATTCGTATAATAATGATAGTTATCCTTTTTTGATGCAATTGCTTTTATATATGCTTTATCTTTTGGTATAATTTCAAACAATTCTTTTTGAATATCGCCTATAATTGTATAAATAAATTTAGTTAATGAATCACGATTCCTTTTAATTAATTTTTCTCTTGCAAGTTTTTGTTTAGTGCTTAACACTTCAACTTTTTCTTTAAATATCTCGGCAACTTCTTTAAGGGTATCTGGTTTTGTTTGAATATTCAACGCCAGTTCAATATTTCGTCTTTGAATTTTACTGAATAATTTTACCAAATCATTTGGGTGTCCCTTGTCTGCTTCTTCAAGAGCTTTAATGTATTCCGGTTTCTCATTTCGTAAAACATTCAAGGGAAATAACCGGTGCTTTATCAATATTAAACTTGTCAGTAACCGGGCTATTCTACCATTCCCATCTTGAAAAGGATGTATTTGTGTGAAAGCATGATGAAACCAACTTGCAATTATAACCGGATGAATTTTTTTATCTTCTAAATCTTGATAAATAGATAATAACTTTTCAATTTCAGAATCGACATGAACAGGTGGGCAGTATTCAAAGATGGTTCCGTCTTCTCTTTTTGGATTATTCGGTTGCTCTTTAAATTTACCTTTTATCACATTTACCTTCACGGTTTTTCCAAGAGAATTAATGGCAATAGAATAATCTTGATGTTTTAGAATTAATTGATGTAATTCAAGAATGAATGATTTAGTAAGTGGTCTATTGTTTTTTATTAAATCAAAAACAAAATCCATAGCTTCAAAATGAGATTTTAAGTATCCCATTAATTGTTGTGCTGGAATATTAGTATCTTCATGACTGATAAAATTTTCTATAAAACCTTCTTTGATAAAAGTTTGTGTTATCCCTTCGCTTAAATCATATAATTTTTCAATAATACCTGTTTCAATTGCATGTTGTCTTTTTAACTTGTTTAGGAAGTCATTAAAATCTTTATCACCTTCTTTAAATTGTTTTCTTTTTTCATACCAACTTGCAGCCAATTCATCAAATAATGATGTGTCAGTTTTTAACCAAATTTTGTTAAAACCTATTGGTTTCCATATTTGTATTTTTTTTTCTTTCATTCTTGTCTTATTTTATTTAATTGCTGGCAACGGTTATATATAATTACGCTATTACCCATATTTCTCCTTTTCCCCTACCGTTTTGTTTATTTCCCGTATTTTGTATTGGATAGCTTGTATTTTCTACCAGCCAAAATATTTTTCCCACTCAAATATAAAAAATTTCCAATTATCATTTGTTTGCGAAGGGAGACGCCGAAGGTGGCTCCCGGAGCCGGCAAGGAGACCGGAGTGCTGCGCTTGCAAAGCGCGAAGGGCTCCGCAGCCCGCGGAACAAGACAAGGCGCGGCCCGGGTGTTGGCCGCCGGAAGCCGCCGGCTTGTGGAGCCGGCGGGGAGACAAGCCGCGGATTTGCGCACCGGATGCAGGAAGGCGCCGGCTCCACGCCGCCAAGCCGGGACGGCACCGCCGGCCCGGCGACAAGCAAGGAAACGCGTAGCGGTTCCGAAGCGTCAAAAAAATATATGTCAGACACACGCAGTA
>JALWYR010000018.1 GCA_027003085.1 Flavobacteriales bacterium | reverse complement strand
ACTTGACACAGCTAAACTATAAAAAGAAAAAATATTGGACAAAAATCGAACATAAAAAACCAGCCTACTTTTTGTCCACATGAAAAAATCAAACTAAAAACAGCCTACTTTTTGTCTATTATACCGGGTTTAATGATTATTCCGCTACTGCAAACATTGAAGGCCGGCGAAGCCGGCCTTGACTGCGCCAGCGGGCGAAGCGGTATCCTTGCGCAGCAGCCGGCGAGCCGTTTTTGTGCGGCGGCGGAGTCTCCGAGCTCCGACGAGGAGGCATACGCACGCCGCTATACAAAAACCGCCGGATGCAAGCAAGATAAAAGCGGAGCACGCGGCGGGCGCTACGTGAGCACGCCGCCGGACAAGCCGGAGGCGAAGGACGCCGGCTTGTGCGAACGTAAGCGGCCGGGCGCCCGAAAATAAAAAATCTTAATCCTCCGGCTTGCGCACATCAATACGCGGAAGGCCTTCGCCCGGATCTTTCATTTTCTCCGGGTCTTGGGCAATCCGGTTCATTTCCCGCACAATTTCGTCGATTTGCTCGTCGGTAAAACCTTTGTCCTTGCAGGCGGTTTCCAAAGTGCCCCAAATGGGCTCACCGCAACGGATACATTTGATGCCACGCACGCGTAAAAATTCTTCGGCAAAGGGATAATCTTCCACCAAATCTTCGATGGTTATGTCTTTGGTAATGGCCATTTTAGCAGTGTTTTTTCAAGGCAAAGTTACGCATTTTTGTTTCGGAATATTCCCGGTAAACCGAAAAAAATCCTAACTTTGTAGCAATGAAACAGAGTTTGGAACGCTATATTGCCGATTTGCTTTACCGCTACGATTTGGTAACCGTGCCGGATTTGGGCACGTTTATCGGGCGGCGGCGGCCGGCCTATTATGTGGACGAAAAAGCCACTTTTTTTCCGCCCTCGAAGGCCATTACGTTTAATCCCCGCCTCACCGACGACGACGGCACCTTGACCGATGCCGTGGCCCGCGGCGAAAAAATGAACCGCGAAACGGCCCGGCAATTCGTCCGCCGCTTCGTGGATTCGTGGCTCGAAGAACTCGACCGGAGCGGTCGCTTGTATTTGAAGGGCTTGGGAACTTTGGCGCGCGAACAAGGTAAATTGTTGTTTACCCCCTTGGCCGAAACCAACTTCCTGCCCGAGGCCTTCGGCCTGCATCCCGTGGTGCGCGCCAAGCAAAAACCGGAAGCCGGTCCCGTGGCTGCCGAACACGCAGTCGCCGGATCAGCCAAAGACGCGCCTGTTGTTCAACCGGTCGAATCTCCCAAGAAAAAAATACGACATACCGAATTCCATCCGCAAATTTTGGACTTTACCCCTCCGGCAGAGCGTTCGGGCCTACGGGTGCGTCCTTGGATGGGCGTGGCCGCGGCATTGCTTATCGGAGGATTTTGGGTTTGGCAGCAACCGGGCAAGCGTTCCACGGCGCTTCCCGCCGGTGTGCAACACGCCGGATACAGTTTGCACGAAAGTTTTCCGCCCGTGCATTTGTATTCACCGAAAACACAAACCACAGCCCGGAGCACAACGGATACGGCCCGGCCTTTTGAACAAAATTCCACCGGTCGAACCGAACCCGCCTATTGGCTTATTGCGGGGGCATTCCGCGCCAGGAGCAACGCCGAACGCCTTGTGGCCGATCTGCAAAAACGTTTTCCCCGCGCCCGCCTGGCCGGCACCAACGCCAAGGGTCTTTATCTGGTAGCGGTGGACGGCGCGTCCGACCCGCAAACCGCCCGGACGCTTAAATCCGAACTGTCGGCTCGTGGTGTCCACACTTGGATTTGGCGGCGGCCATAAGTAAATATTTTGCTTTTCCGGTTTCCTGGTTTTCCGGTGGTCGAAATTCGGAACAATTTTTGCTATAACGGCCATATATTTCCGTATTTTTGTAACGATGAAATGGACCTTTGCCCCCGAACCCGACCCCGCCGCTGTAAGGCATATGGAAGAAGTGCTCAATGTGCCTTACAAAATCGCGCGGCTTTTGGTGCGCCGGGGCATTGAAAGCTACGACCAAGCCCGTAAATTTTTCAAACCCTCGCTGGACGACATCTACGACCCCTACCTGATGAAGGATATGGACAAAGCCGTGCGGCGCATACGCGAAGCTATGTCCCGGGGCGAGAAAATTTTGGTTTACGGCGATTATGATGTGGACGGCACTACGGCCGTGGCCATATTGTTTTCGTTTTTGCGCGAACGATATCCGCACTTGGAATTTTACATCCCCGACCGCAACAAAGAGGGTTACGGTATTTCGTTCCGCGGTGTGGATTATGCCGCCGACAACGGTTTCGGACTGATGATTGCCTTGGATTGTGGCATCAAGGCCGTGGAACAGGTGAAGCGCGCCCGCGCCCGCGGCGTGGACGTGATCATCGGCGACCATCATACGCCGGGCGAAGAATTACCTCCCGCTGTGGCCATTCTGAACCCCAAACAAAAGGATTGTAAATATCCGTTCAAGGAATTGAGCGGTGCCGGCATTGCTTTCAAAATCATTCAAGCCCTCAATGCCGAGGAAGGGCATACGATTGA
>JALWYR010000017.1 GCA_027003085.1 Flavobacteriales bacterium | reverse complement strand
GTGTTGATGAGCCAAAAGGCCTTGCCGAACCGGCCTATCCATCCGGCATTCACCAAGCCGCGCGTCAAAGGCGTAAGCGGAACGTGCAAGCTGACCACATCGGCCTTTTGGAAAATTTCGTCCATTTCCACCTGGCGGGCATATTTATCGCCCACCCCGGGCACAATATCGTAGGCCAACACTTCCACATCGAATCCGGCCAATTTACGGGCAAAACTTCGTCCGGTGTTACCATAGCCGATAATACCCACGGTTTTTCCTTCCAGTTCGACACCCGTATTTTCGCGGCGGTTCCACACGCCTTGCCGGATTTGGTTATTGGCCGTGCAAACCTTACGCATCAGGTTGAGCAATAACCCGAGGGCGTGTTCGCCTACGGCATTGCGGTTGCCTTCGGGTGTGTTGTAAACGGCTATGCCGTTTTTCCGGGCGGCCTCCAAATCGATGCCTTCGGTGCCCGAGCCCACCCGCACAATACATTCCAGTTGCGGCATCGACTGCATCAGCATAGCATCCACAGGAATACGGCTCCGCACGATCAGGCAGCGGGTTTCGGGATAACGGATGCCCAATTCGAAGGCCGTGGAATACAAATCCACTTCCACCCGGAAACCGTGGCTGTGCAGGCCTTCGTCCAGCAGTTCGTGCACACGGTCGATGCGAAGGGCCAAGGGTTTAGCCATAATATTGAGCAAAATAATCGTAGGTGATTTTCAGGCCTTCTTCCAAAGGAATCAAATCCTTGTAACCCAACAGTTTTTCGGCCTTGCTAATGTCGGCAAGCGAATCGCGCACATCGCCCGGGCGCGTGGGCCCGAAGCGGGGAACAGGCATTGTTCCGCTTATTTCGCCCAGCAAATCAAGCAGTTTGAGCAACGACACACGCTGGCCCACCGCTACGTTAAACACTTGGTTAGACGCTTCGGGGCCCGCAAAAAAAGCCAGAATGTTGGCTTTAACGGCATTTTCCACAAAGGTAAAATCGCGGGTTTGCTCTCCGTCGCCGTTGATGCGCGGCGCTTGACGGGTAATCAGGGCTTTCATAAAAAGCGGAATCACCGCGGCATAAGGGCCGTTGGGGTCTTGGCGCGGCCCGAACACATTGAAGTAGCGCAACCCGATGGTGTCGGTGCCGTAGAGCCGGCCATATACGCCTGCATAAAGTTCGTTGACCAGTTTGGTAACCGCATAAGGCGAAAGGGGTTTGCCCGTGCGGTCTTCGCGTTTGGGCAGTTCGGTATTGTCGCCGTAGGTGGAACTGGATGCGGCATACACCATCCGGCGGGGCCGCTTGGCCCGGCGAAACGCATCCAGCACGGTTAGGAATCCGGTAATATTAACGTCGTTGGTGGTCAATGGGTCTTCGATGGAACGGGGCACCGAACCCAAAGCGGCTTGGTGCGAAACATAATCCGCCTCTTGCATCAAGCTATTGACCAAATCCGCATCGCGAATATCGCCCAAAACGGTAACCAGACGCGAATCACCGGAAAAAGCGCGCAGATTTTCCCATTTGCCCGTAACCAAATTGTCCAAAACAATTACTTTGCCCGCGCCGTGCCGTAGCAAATATTCCACAATATGCGAACCGATAAATCCGGCGCCGCCGGTTACCAGAAAGGTGTAGCGTGCAAGGTCTTGGGTGTGGAAGGGTTTTTCGTACATACCGTTCTACAATCTTCGGGTTACAAGTTCACGAGGTAAAAAGGACTTGACATCGTAGATAACCGATTTGTCGTGAGTGAGTTTCCCGTAATCCAAACCGGTAAATTCGCTATGGGCCACGGCCAAAATCACGGCGTCGTAGGGCGCATGGGCATAAGGGTCGCCGATGAGTTCCAGGCCGTATTCCCGTTTGACCTCGTCGGGATAGGCCTGCGGGTCGTAAACATCCACCCGGATTTTAAAACTTTTCAGTTCGTCGATCACGTCAATCACCCGCGAGTTACGAATGTCGGGCGTGTTTTCCTTGAACGTGATACCCAACACCAGCACGCGGGCATCTTTGATGGGCAGGTCGTTATGAATCATGGTTTTGACCGTTTCGGCGGCCACATATTTACCCATGCTGTCGTTCATACGCCGGCCGGCCAAAATGATTTCGGGATGATAACCCGCTTCCTGGGCCTTTTGGGCCAAATAAAAGGGGTCAACGCCTATGCAATGTCCGCCCACAAGTCCGGGCGTGAATTTCAGAAAATTCCATTTGGTGGCCGCCGCATCCAAAACGTCCATCGTGTCGATACCCAATAAGTTAAAAATTTTGGCCAATTCATTGACAAAAGCAATGTTGATGTCGCGCTGGGCGTTTTCGATCACTTTGGCCGCTTCGGCCACTTTGATGCTTGGTGCTTTGTGCGTTCCCACGGTGATAATGCTCCGGTATAAACGGTCGATTTTTTCGGCGATTCCGGGCGTGGAACCCGAAGTGATTTTGACAATATTGTGCACCCGGCGCTCTTTGTCGCCCGGATTGATGCGTTCGGGCGAATAGCCGGCAAAAAAATCCCGGTTAAACTTCAAACCCGAAGTTTTTTCCAGGATGGGCACACAAATTTCTTCGGTTACGCCCGGATA
>JALWYR010000016.1 GCA_027003085.1 Flavobacteriales bacterium | reverse complement strand
CATTTTTAATGATTTGGTTCTTTCTTTTGGACGAGCAAAAGAAAGAACAAGGAAAACAAAAAACATTACAAGCCGCCCTCAAATAATGAACATCGAACATTTGAACGCCGATTTATGCTCCGCTACTGCAAATATTGAAGGCGAAACCGCAAGACGGGTTCGCCGCAACCCGAGGAGACCGAAGGGCTCCGAGGGCCGCGAGGAGACGCCGCAGGCGGCTCCGAAGCATGCGGAGGGAAACAAGGCGCGGCCTGTGGCGCCGGCCTTTGGAAGCCGTAGGTTCCCGAAGCCGCGGAACAAGACAAGGCGCGGCCTTTGGTATGGGCTCTTGGAAGCCGCAGGCTTGTGGAGCAGGCGGGGAGACAAGCCGCGGATTTGCAAGCCGGCCATGGGAAGGCGATGGCTCCCCGCCTTTGCGAAGGCAGACCGCAGGGCTGCCGCAGCCGCGGAGCAAGACCAAGGGCGCCGGCGCCGCGCATAAGCGCGGGGCCGGCGGCGCAAAAAACGACGGAGTTTTTTACAAAGCGTTGAACAATTGGTAAATCCTGCAACGAAAGTAATTGCCGCTAATCTTTGCGCCGCCGGCAGCGGAATCTTATTCCGCCGCCGGCGCCCCGACGGCTTGTGGAGCCGCGAAGGCGACCGGAGGACGCCGAAGCGTTACCAAAAAAATGTCAAAACAAATCGTCATTACCCGTTCCGGTGGCGTTCCAAAATCACCGAAGCGCGCTTCATTTGTCCCGGCAAAGGGGGATGGAGCTTCGAAAAAACGATGCGCACAAATTGTATTTGCGGGAATTGGTCGAAAACGGCGCGCACAATCCGGGCGGCGGCATGCTCCATCAGGTCGGAATGGATGCGCATTTCGCGGGCCACATAGGCATATACATCGGCATAGTTAAGGGCGCCATCCAAACGGTCGGTCCGGGCGGGCTCCGAAAGGTCGAGACCCAACGTCAAACTGACCGAAAACTCGCCTCCGGTGCGCTTTTCGGCATCCAAACAGCCGTGGTCGGCATGAAAAAGCATTTCGTCCAGCACAAAATAATCCATAAAAAAGCCCTGCGATTTGCAGGGCAATTTACGATTTTCGGGCCAAACGAAATTAATTTTCCTTGTTTTCTTCTTTGGGCTCGTCTTTGAGCAATTCCTTGTGGATGATTTCTTCGTAGATGTGTTCGGGCAGGGCACCCACTTGCATCATGGGCGTGCCTTCCATGGGAATGAACAACACCGACGGAATGTTACGAATGCCGAACATGGCGGCCAATTCGCGTTCGGCCTCGGTGTCCAATTTCCAAATTTTGAGTTTGCCCTCGTATTTTTCTTGCAATTTTTCCATGATGGGGGCAATCATTTTACAAGGCTGACACCAATCGGCATAAAAGTCCACGATAGCGGGGACATCACCCTTGTATTTCCACTCTTTTTCGTTTTCGTAGTCAAAGATTTGGTCTTTGAATTTTTGTAAAGTAAGATGTTCTACTGCCATATTGTTTTGGGATTTTTCGGTTGCGCAAAGGTATAACAAAAAGTGTGCCGAAGCAAGGGCCTATTGCCGGCGGATAAACACCATTTTATGCTCGTCCGACACTTCGGGGGCAAAGCGGTAGCCCAGGCCTTCGAAAGCTTTTAGCTCTTCGGGTTTTTCGGGTTTGTTCAGGGCAATCCACCGGGCCATGTTGCCGCGGGCGCGTTTGGCCAATAGCCCGATAGTGCGGTAGGCACCACGCTTATAGTCCTTGAAATCGATGTGCACCACGGGTGCTTCGAGGCGGCTTTCGTCCACCACGGCCGCATATTCCTTGCTGGCCAAATTGATCAAAGGCCGGCCTTGCAATTCGTTGCGCAAGTGTTCGGTAACCGTATCGCGCCAATAGGATTGCAAGTTTTTATGCCCTTCGACCGGAAGCGGAGTTTTCATTTCCAAACGGTAGGGCATAATCAAATCAAGGGGGCGAAGGAGTCCGTAGAGGCCTGAAACAATACGCACATGAGCTTGTAAGTCCGCCAATTTGTCAGGGGGAAAAGTTTCGATGTCCAGGCCTTTGTAGGTGTCGCCGTCGTAAAGGAACACGGCCGGGTAGCTGCCTTGGGTTGTCCATTGCCCGAACCGCTCGGCATTCAGTTCGGCTAATTTGGGCGAAATGCCCATAAGTTCGGTCAGTTGTTCGGGCGTTAATTTTCTCAGACGTTCAACCAATTGGGCGGCCTTTTCCTTGAAAACCGGTTCGGTAAACGGAAGGTTTTCGGGAAACGAGCGCTTTTGGTTGAGTTTTTTTGCCGGTGATAGGATGGCAATCATGTTCCGTGAATTATTGGTTAAACGGTTTTGCAAAAATATTAATAAAATGAATGATTTACCAAAATAATCCGATAATTGGACGCAATATTGGAATAAAATAAATTTATAAGCAACAAAATTGCCGATTTTTTAGTTTCCGGTCCGGTGCTTGTCGTGCAAGTATTTGATAATGCCGTCGGCCAGACCAATGCTGGGTACATAGATTTTGTCGGCACCGCTCCAATTCATGGCCCGGGTATAGATTTTGGCGGCGGGAATAATCACGTCGGCGCGGTCGGGGTTGAGGCCCAATTCTTTGATGCGTTGTTTGTAGCTCATGGATTTGAGCATTTTGTAAAGGGCTTTCAAGTGCGGTTTGGTCAGGGGCGAACCGGGCACCTTGCCCGACATTTTGAACAGCTTGTTGATATTGCCACCCGAACCGATGAGGTAAATATCGTCCAAATCCACGGTATGTTCTTTGACCCATTGCTTGGCCCGGTTCCATTCGCCGGACGGGATTTTGTCTTTCAGGGCACGCACGGTGCCCAGTTTGAAGGATTGCGAGCCTTTTTTCCGGCCTTTTTCGATGACCGTAAATTCGGTGCTGCCACCGCCCACGTCCACATAAAGGTAGTTTTTGTTCGGGTCGATCAGGTCTTCCAGGTCGGTGTGGGCAATAAACTCCGCTTCGCGGGCGCCGTCGATAATTTCGACGCGGATACCCGTTTCCTTGCGGATGCGGTCGATGACCTGCTTGCCGTTGCGGGCTTCGCGCATGGCCGAAGTGGCCACAGCCAAATAATCCTGCACGTCGAACACATCCATGAGCAATTTAAAGGCCTGCATGGATTTGATGAGTTTTTCCTGCTTGGCCGGCGAAATTTCGCCGCGTTCGAACACATCTTCGCCCAAACGGACAGGCACGCGCACCAAGGTGTTTTTCTTTATTTTACTTCGCTTGTTTCCGTCGCGCACCACATTGGCAATAAGCAAACGTATGGCATTGGTGCCGATGTCGATGGCGGCGAATTTGACGATTTTCATAACCGGGTTTTTCAAGTCAAAGATAAACAAATTTGGGCCGAAAGCGTTCAAAGATATTCGTCGGGATTGAAAATATTGCGTTCGGCGGCTTTTTTTTCGGCGATGATTTTTTTCAGTATTTCCCGTGAGCAGTTACCTTCGTATTCGTCCTTGGTGCGCCCGCAGAATTGACAGGGTTCGCCGTCGGGATTGGTATCGGGGTTCATGCTGGCACAAGTGCCTTCGAATTTACCGTCTTTTTTGAAAAACATCTTAATGCCAATGCCCAAAGTGCCCAGCGCAATCAGCGTCAGGCTCAGGATAAGTATCAACCAGAACGAATGGCTCATATCGAATGTGTTACCGGATTCAAAGCTATAAAAGTTTGGGCTGAAAACCTACGATTACGGGCACAAAAAAAGAGCTTCCATTGCGGAAGCTCTTTTATCCGAAATTATTTTTTACAAATCAATGCAATAGTTCGGCCAAAATCAGCGCCACTACGGACATCAACTTAATCAAGATATTGAGCGAAGGGCCCGAAGTGTCTTTGAAGGGGTCGCCCACGGTGTCGCCGGTTACGGCAGCGGCATGTGCAGGGCTTCCTTTGGTGAGTTTTTGTCCGTCCACTTCCACGCCTTCTTCTATCATTTTCTTGGCATTGTCCCAAGCGCCACCCGAATTGGCTTGGAAAATGGCCATCATTACTCCGCTAACCAACACACCGGCCAATAGCCCGCCGAGCATTTCGGCGCCGCCCAAAAAGCCAACCACAATGGGCGTGAGCACGGCAATCAATCCGGGTAAAATCATTTCGCGCAGCGATGCCTTGGTGGAAATGGCCACACATTTTTCGTATTCGGCGTATTCATCGGCGCTTTCGAAGGCCTCCACGTCTTTTTTGTCCCATTGGTCTTCGGGTTTGTCGCCGTAATTGCGCATGATTTCCAGCGCTTTTTTCAGTTGTGGAATATTATGAAACTGACGGCGCACTTCGTCGATCATATCTTTGGCGGCACGACCCACTGCACCCATAGCCAGGGACGAGAACAGGAAGGGTAACATGCCACCGATGAGCAATCCGGCCATAACTTTGGGGTTGGCCACGTTGATGGCCGACAAGTCGGCTTTGTGCATAAAGGCCGAGAACAGGGCCAGCGCTGTAAGCGCGGCCGAGCCGATGGCAAAACCTTTTCCAATGGCTGCGGTGGTGTTGCCCACGGCATCCAATTTGTCGGTGCGTTGGCGAACATCTTTGGGCAGTTTGGCCATTTCGGCAATACCTCCGGCGTTGTCGGCAATGGGGCCGTAGGCATCCACCGCCAATTGGATTCCCAAATTTGACAACATACCGACGGCAGCGATGGCAATGCCGTAGAGTCCGGCATAGTAGTAAGCGCCCAAAATGGCAATGGCCAATATCAATATAGGCAATAAGGTGGACTCCATGCCCACGGACAAACCGGCAATGATGTTGGTGGCATGTCCGGTGGTGGATTGTTTAACGATGCGCCAAACCGGTTTTTTGTAGGTTCCGGTGTAATATTCGGTGATTAAACCGATGAGAATACCGGCCACCAAACCCAAAACAATGGCAACGAACACACCGATGGCCGTATAGGTTTTGCCGCCGAAGGTCCATTGGTCGGGCAAGAAGGCTTTCACCAAGAACCACGATGCCGCAATCATCAGCACGCCGGCAATGATTTCGCCTGTGTTCAAAGCCTTATGAGGACTACCGCCGTCTTTGACCTTCACAAAGAAAGTTCCCAGAATCGAGGTCAAAATACCGGCTGCGGCCAAGGCCAAGGGAAGGAATACGGGATTAAGTTCATTGGATCCGGTAAAATATCCGGCTCCGATAAACACGGCTCCCAGCACCATGGCACTGATGAGCGAGCCCACATAGGATTCGAACAGGTCGGCGCCCATACCGGCCACATCACCCACATTGTCGCCCACATTGTCGGCAATGGTGGCGGGGTTGAGCGGGTGGTCTTCGGGAATACCGGCTTCCACTTTACCCACAAGGTCGGCACCCACATCGGCGGCTTTGGTATAAATACCTCCACCCACGCGGGCAAACAGGGCAATGGAGGAAGCCCCGAACGAGAATCCGGTAATAACGGTAATCACCTTTTGGACATCCCAGCCGATGTCCCTATACAGGATAAAGAGCAAGGAAATGCCAAAAACGCCGAGTCCAACCACGGCCAAACCCATCACACTTCCGCCCGTGAAAGCCACTTCCAAGGCGCGGCCTAAACCGCTTCGGGCGGCTGCGGCTGTGCGCACATTGGCTTTGGTGGCCACACGCATACCGATAAAACCGGCCAAGGCCGAACTTATGGCTCCCAAAATAAAGGAAATACCAATAAGCCAGGACGATTTTTCCGGGTCGGCCGACCAGGCCAATAGCACGAAAACGGCCAGGATAAATACAATAAGCACCTTGTATTCGGCCGTAAGAAAGGCCATAGCACCACGGCGGATGTGCTCACCGATCCGTTTCATGCGGTCGGTTCCGTAGTCTTGTTTGCCTATCCAAACCGAGCGCCACCAGGTGAACAACAAGGCCAAAATACTTATGGCCAAAACGCCATACAATAAATTCATTCCCATAAATTTAAACGATTTTTTGATTTGCGGCAAATTTAATGAATTTCGTGGAATTTTTACCGGGGCGAAGTGCAAGATTTTCCGGGCAGTTTTTAATTGTGTGATATTTTTATGATTGTTAAAAGGCTTTGCATGGTCAAATAGGAAAATTCTTAAATTGCCGGAAGGATATATGCGGAAAAGCTGGTTTTATATATTAATTATAATGTATACCCGGATAGAGGCCCAATTGACGCCCGTGGATACGTTGCCGGTATCGGCCGGGGTGAGCATATTTGTGGATACGGTATGGTATAAAAAAGTGCCGGCGCGGGATGTGGAGCGGGTGTTGGCTGCTTATCCGGGTTTATTGCATTGCGATTCCATTGTCAGGGTAGGCGGTGGATATTCGGCCTATTATTCGGTGCGTGATGGCCGGGTGGATTCGTTGAGTGTGGTCTCGCAGCCGGCTTTTCCGCCCAATCTGTCCCGCAGGTGGATGCGGATATTGCGGCACAGGGGCTTGGGCCCTTTGCCCGTGCCCTTGGCGGGTTTTACTATTTACGGCCGGCGGACTTTTAATATAAACGGCCGGCGGGTATTGGTAGTCAAGGCGGCTAATCCGCATCACACATCGGCCGGATTTGTATTGGCCCCGGCCCGTGCAGACGGACGGTGGACCATTCAGGGCAAAGCGCATTTGGTTTTGCATAACGGTTTTAACCGGGCCGAGACCGTCGGGTGGGATTATGTGGCCGATGCATCGAATAAGTTTTTTCGTTATGCTCATCGCTTTCCATATATGTTTGGTAGTGCTTGGAGCAACCGGTTTGAACTTTATTGGAATAAAACGGCCGATAGATTGGCTATACATGCGACAACGGTATTTAGTTATGAAACCGGACGGTGGCATTGGGGTGTGGGAGGCGCTTGGATGCGCAATGCCGACACCTTGCAAGGCCGGATACGCAGGTATGCGGTTTTGTCAATGAATTACGGTGCCGTGGCGGATGCATGGAATTTTTCCGTTGGAAGTGAGGTGGGGATAGGCACCGGGGTGTATTACATTAAGCCGGAAATATATTGGCAGCATTGGAAGAATACGCCTTTGACACATAAGATGAAAGGATTTTATAGCACTGACAGTATATGGGCCTTAACACGTACCACGGATAGCTATCTCAAATTCCTCGTACCCCAGCCATATTATACGCAGGGTCATTTATTGTTGTATGAGCAGTTTTATTTTAACCAAAAAGGTGCTTCATTGTATGCTTGGCACCGGATTTATGCGCTTTTTGGGCGGTTTTTTGTTGCTGAAAGCCTGTTTTTGAGTGGGTTGGGATTGGAAAACGGGACGGAATCGGGCCGGCTAAGGATAGAAATCGGGTATCCGTACGCAAAATCATTTCATATTGATAATGAGCAATTTATGTTTTCGATTGGTTATGTTTTTGATTGGTAAAACGGGCGTGTGCGGCTAAAAACATTGGGGTTGGTTCAAAAAAGTTTGCAGAATAATTTTTTTTTCCGATATTTGTAGTTAGCAAAACAAAAAACCATACAGATGAGAACAAAGTTTAAAGGACTCTGGACGCTCTTATTAGCGTTGGTGGTGCAAATTTCATTTGCCCAGGAGAAAAAGGTGTCCGGTACGGTAACCGATGCAAGCACCGGTGAACCGTTACCGAGTGTGAACGTCGTGGTACAAGGTACGCAAAAGGGTACCGTGACGGATTTCGACGGAAAATACAGCATCATGGCCACGCCTGATGATGTATTGGTATTTTCCTATCAAGGTTACACCGAGAAGAAAGTAAAAGTAGGTAACCAAAGTGTGATTAATGTGAAATTGGTACCCGGGGAACAGTTGGAAACTGTGGTTGTTGATATTTCGGGACGTAAAACCGAAATTAAAACCTTGTCCTATGCGGCACAGCCGGTAACGGCCAAAAAATTGGAAATGTCCGATATTTCCAACGTACAATCGGCACTTTCCGGTAAGGTTGCCGGTGCACAAGTTTGGGAACAAGCCGGTTCCAAGTTGGGAGCCTCGCCCAAAGTTCGCCTGCGAGGTCGTATTTCGCTTAGTTCGGATGCCGATGCTTTGTATGTTGTGGATGGAGTAGTTGTAGGTGATCCTTCGGTAGTGGATCCCGATGATATTGCCAGTGTGAACGTGTTAAAAGGCCCCAATGCTACGGCTATTTACGGACAACGCGGTGAAAACGGTGTGGTTCAAATTACGACCAAATCCGCCAAAGCCGGTAAGTTTGGTGTTGATGTTAATAGCAAAGTAACTTTTGAAAAAATTGCTTACTTGCCCAAATACCAAAACTGGTACGGACAAGGTTATCAGCACGAAAACGAATGGATGCAATATGACTATGCCGCTTACAGCGGTTTAGGTCCGCAATATGCCGAATGGACTGATCCCGCTTTCCAAGGAGTATATTTCATTCGTCGTACTTTTGTAGATGAAAGTTGGGGGCCTAAATTCGATGGCCGCGAGTATATGCCTTGGTATGCTTGGGTTCCCGGAAGTCCTTACTTCGGTAAAACAGCCAAATGGGAAGCTCAGCCCGACAATGTAAAAAATTTCTATAACACCGGGGTTTATATCAAAAATAATGTAGCTCTTTATTCTGCTACCGATAAATATAAGGCTCGTTTAGCCTTCTCTAATTTGAGTCAAAAAGGTGTTATTCCTTATTCAAAATACGGACGCTATTTCCTGACTTCGAACTTTTCGTATCATGTAAATAAAAAACTTGAAGTAGGATTATCTGCCATTTATTCGCAATATAAGCGTCACGGCGATTTTGATGATCAGTACGGAAACCAAACTTCCGGTTCGTTCAATGCATGGTTTGCCCGTGATTTGGATATGGC
>JALWYR010000015.1 GCA_027003085.1 Flavobacteriales bacterium | reverse complement strand
ACGAAAAGTGGCTTTTTCCAATATGGTTGCATTAATTCGTATGCATCTTATGGCCTACATTGATATTTACCGGTTTTTAGAGGAACCGGAAAAATCATGGGAACAAGTATATAATCAACGGAAAAAACGCTATGAAAACTCACTATTTCCCACATTGGGGGGTTATTTTTAAAACTACAATAACCGGTAATTGATTTTCAATGACTTAAAATCATAAATTTCACGTTTCGTTCTTTTACCGGACAACAATGAAAATAAATTTTTTATTCCTTGTATGTCAGGAGTCGGTTTTTAATGTCGGTTTTTTTCGGGAATTTAAATACTTAGTATTTCACTCATCTCAAAGGACGGAATAACATTTTTAAAATAATGTATAAAACCGGATTCCGGTAAAAAATTTAACATTTCCCCCTTGCTTCCGGCCCTGTGATTTCGTATATTGTAGGAAAAATCCGGTGATGGTCGAATACAAGAAAGATTTTCCTTCGGGCCGTTGGGTTTTCAGGGCTTGGGATACACGTAAGGAAACCGTGGATAATTCTTTGGTCAAAAGTATTGTTTCTGGTTATACGGATAAGGGTTTGGAAGCGGGCGTGATATGCGCCAGTTTCCATAATGGCCAAATGGTGGCCTTTACCCGGATGAACACCCGCGAGGACTATGAACAGGATATGGCCCTTAGTATTAAATTAGAACATTACGAAGTTGCGTATTTTGTCAGGAAATTTTGGGAAAGCCGCCAAAAGGAAGTGGCGGATGCGGAGAAGGATACGGGTTTTTTGGAAAAGTAATCCGGTATTGTCCTAATGCTTGGCAAAAATTGATTAAATTTGTATAACAAGAAATCACAATGTTGCTTATCGACAAAAATATCATTGACCGGATAAAAGAAATTTCGGCTTCGTTGGGAGTAAAGCGGCTTTACATTTTCGGTTCGGCCGTGTCGGACAGGTTTAATGATGAAAGCGACATAGATATTCTAATAGCGTTTGATGAAACACTTTCGCCCGGACAGTATGCCAATAATTTTTTTGAGCTACATTACAAATTACAGGAATTATTCGGTCGTGATGTGGATATTATAACGGAAAGATCACTGTCGAATCCTTACTTTATTAAAAGTGTTGATGAAACGAAGAAATTATTAGCAGAATCATAAATCAAATTTTTGCCTGTTTCCGTTTTGAACCAGTTGGTCCCAAAGTGTCCGGTTTGTTTTTGGAAAAGGAAAAAAATCCGCGCCAGGGATGGGAGCGGTATGAGCCGTAGGCATCGCTTCAAGCATAAAATACTCACACCAAGTTTTGTTCTTTTTGCCGATAACGGCATTGACAACCCTTGTCATAGCTACGGCTATGCTTTCGGGATTGCCGGCTTTGTTCTCGACAAAAATAACTGTAACTTTTCCGATACTTTATGCTTGAAGCGATGCCGCCCTGCCGCCGGCCCGTCGTGGCGGGGTGACTGACAGCGGGAAGCCGCCGCGTGCTCCGCTATTATCTTGCTTGCATCCGGCGGTTTTTGTATAGCGGCGTGCGTATGCCTCCTCGTCGGAGCTCGGAGACTCCGCCGCCGCACAAAAACTTTCGCCGGCTGCCGCGCAAGGATACCGCTATGCCCGCTGGCGCGCAGGATTAGAAATAAAGTTCCGGTGAGAAATGTAATTCTATACTAATTGTCTTTCAATTCTATTGTATGTTCAAACAATAGTTGTCAAAAAGAAATTTTTTCAGGATTGAGGATAAAAATATTTCACCTATATATGTTTTATTATTTGTTTCATAATCAACATTCCCATCATTGACAAATGGGACACAAATTCTTTTACTTTCTTATAATTCAATCCATTTCCATTATTCGCATTCAAAATTTTCTTCAAGTTTACTTAAACAATCAAAGTGTTTGAGGTAAATATTTTTACTAATTGAATTTACACTTTAAAAATAAACACCCCTTAAAGTTAAAGAGTTTTTCAATTTTCGGATTTCGGTTTTATTTTTTAAGATATAAGTAATTGTAACATTTATACAAAAAAACTATCTTTAATGTGAGAATAAAAATGAAAAATATGAAAACAAAGGTGATTATTCTTGTATTATTCCTGGCAAGCATATTGCGATGGCTTAATTATTCTTATTTCAATGCCGATCCGGTATTTTACTTGTCGGCACGAAATTTCAACGGACGGGCCATTTTAGTTGCACCTTCTTGGTTGGATTTCATTATTCCGTTAATGTTCATAGCATTATTTTGGAAAAATATCAAAATATCCAAACCCATATTTAGGAAATTATGGAAATCTATCATATGGGCATCAGCGATTATTTTGGCGGGGATAAGCATGCGTTATTTACTATCGAATTATATCTATGAAAATTATTGGTTTATTACGATTAATAAAATTTTGATTTTAAAATTCATAATTTTTATTCTTAGTTTTTGGGCCATTGAATTGTTGGCCGACAATTTAACCGGAGTGCGTAAATGGGTAAAATTTTTGTTGTTGTTATGGGGTGTTTTGATTTTGGGGATGACACAAGATATGTTTACCACAGCACGCCAGGAATTTAATATCATTGCCTTATTGAACAGCGTGGGGTTGAGCGCCATGATTGTGAGTTGGGGGCTGCGTCCCTATTACAGAAAAGATCCTGCCGGGGCTCTTATAGGCGCTGTTGTGGCCGGATTATTGGTTGTTTTTCAGGTGGTTTCGGCACAATCCAATAGTTTTTTCACCTTATTTATACCTTTATTGGCTATGTTGAGCCTTGCCTGGTTGGCATCACGTGAAAAATTAAATGTTTGGCGTGTTCTGGGAGCTGTATTACCCTTTATTTTGGCCTTTTCTTTAAATTATGGCCTACCCCGGATTTTGCCTCCCCAAGTAGCGAAAGCGATCATCGAAAAATCCGAAGCTTCCTCTCTTATCCGGGAACAATATCATGGTATAAATATTGCATATCCTACCAAAGAAATGGCTCGATTTGTCCGCCAATTGGCCGGAGTTATCGATCTTGCCAACCGGGTCAGCCAGGATAGTTTCGGTATTTCGCCACAGGTAAACGAATTGATTATTACAGGAATAGGCCCCGGAGGTTTCCATGCTGAATTTCCGCATCGTATTGTAGGAAAAATTATCGACACATTGTATATGGAGCATTGCATGGATAGCACTTTTATGAACAATCCTACACTCAGAGCCGATTTTCCTGATCCAGTAAATGCAATTCTTCATGAATACTGTCATTTGTATGGCATTTTCCCGTATCATCGTTGGTTGCCCGGACCCGAAGAAGAAGGTTGGGCTACTTATGCAGCAACAAAATTGGCTACTTTACTCTACAAACAAAATCCCAAATTGTGGAACCCACCTTACAATTATATGGCACAAGCTAACAAAATCACCACACAGAACCTGAATGGAAAAGCCGTAGCTTGGTCACATCCTGATGAGTTCGGTGGGTTTATTCTTTGGTATCATATAGGAAAAAGCATAGGGCTTAAAAAATTATTCCATACCCGGTGGGATATTACCACCCATGATATGGACAAGGGCTTGGCCTATTATTATAGCTATCCCGAGGCGGCCCGACATGCCGTAAAAACATTCGGTAAATCCTTTTTTGAAAAATACGGACAATATAAACCCGTAAGATTTGGTGCCATATATAGCGGCGAAGAATGGATGTATATGGCCCGCACTTGCGGACTGGATACCGTTATAGCACGCAAAATGTATGAAATCAACAAAAACCGTCTCCTCAATCCTTCGGTTCCTATTCCCTGAACATGGGAAGGATTTTTGAGTTCGACAAAAAGGTTTCATTAATAGAGTTAATGTTTATATACATTGCAAGTGGGTTTGCTATCGCTGAATAGCATTTTACAATTGCACGTGAAAAACAATTATGAAATCATCCAACATGTCTTTGTAAATTTTTATTAGAAAGTTTTAAATTTGAAAGCAATTGCGAAGTTTTAATATTGATAAATGATTAAACGTTTTATCGGATTCGTTTTTCTGCTCTCCACAATCCCGGCCCACGCCCAATCCTACCTCGTTCGCGGCCGCGTCTATGATGCCCAAAGCCATAAACCGCTCCCTTTTGCCAATATCACCTACGACAAGGACAAAGGAACTACATCCGATTTCAACGGTAAGTTCGAACTCCGTATTCCAACAGGCTATCAAAAACTGACCATAAGCTATGTGGGCTACAAAACCCGCATGGTACGGCTCGATTCGTCCCAAACCTTTTATAACATTTATCTGACTCCCATAGCCGAACAACTAAACGAAGTGGTCATCCGGGGCAAATATGTCAATCCTGCCATTCGCCTCATGCGCAGGGCCATCGAACGGAAAAAACAAAACAACTACCAAACGGCCCTGAAAAAATACAGCTACACCAAATACATCAAATTCCTCATCGGTGCCGAAGTGGATAAATTGGGCCAATTGGTGGATACCATCTACCGGAACGGAAAAATTTTCCGCTTGGACTCATCCTTCTACGAATTCAAAGAAGAATTTTCCGACAAACACGCCTGGATATTCGAAAATGTGGCCCGGGTCAATGCCCTGAACGGGCGCGAAAAGGCCGAAGTGATTGCCACCCGCACCGCAGGCCTGAAAAAACCCTTTTATGAACTCATTGCCCTTAGTTTATCCGGTCAAAATGTGTATAACGACCAATATAAATTGGCCTTCCAAAACTATTTGGGCCCTTTTTCGAAACAATCCTTCAAAACCTATCGCTACAAAATTCTAGACACCGTTTCCATTCAAGGCCGCCCGGTTATAGTGGTGGGCTACCGGAACACCACCCAACCTTTGATTTCCGGAAAAATTTACCTGGACAGCACCACTTTGGCCATTGCCCGGTTTACACTCAATACCTTTAAATATTTCCAACTCAAAACCCGTTATGATTTCGATTATTATCCCGGTTACAAAATCTGGTTTCCCCGCCGGGTGGATATGTTTTACAAAAAAGCCGAAAATGCCGACGGGCTTTACCTGGGCGAAAATCTAAAACTGTTCCCCGCCACCCCCGACAGCATCTATGTTACTTCGCGTGGCGACACCATCTATCACCCGCATCCCCGGAGTGAATTGGACTATGTATTTGCCCGGTTTATCATGAAAATATCCGGTGTTCGTATGGGCGAAAATTATCCCGAAAAAATAATTTACAACTTGCAAGTGTCGCCCTTGGCCACCAAGCGCAGCAAAGAATTTTGGGAACAAATACGCGGCGAGAAATACACGCCGAAAGAACTAAACACCTACCATCAGGTGGATTCGGCCTCCCGGGCCGAACATTTGGAATATCATTTGGACAAATACAAACGTTTGATTAACGGTTATTATCCCATAACCGATAATATGGACTTGGACCTTATCCGCCTCCTCGACTACAACCGCCACGAAGGATTTCGCCTGAAACTGGGCGCCACCACCAACGAAAATTTTTCCGCCCTTTGGCGCCTATCCGCCTATGCAGCCTACGGCTTCAAAGACAGGGCTTTCAAATACGGTGGCACGTTGCGTTTCAAACTGCACCATCAAACCCAAACCTATTTACGACTCTCCTTCACCGACGATTTGCAAAAATCCGCCGGATTTGCTACGCATACCCACCGCAATATTTTCCAATCACAGCTGCATTTGGCCGATGACAAATTTTTCCGCGCCAAAGAATTGAGCATCGCTTTGTCGCATTTGATATATCAAAATTTCAGCGCGGATTTATCTTTAACCCGCAGCGAAATGACTAGCTTGTTTGTTATTCCAAAAGCCGGGAATGGCACCGAACCCGTGCAGAAAGATTTGGTTTTCACCCACTTGGCTTTGGAATGGACGCCTTTTTCCGAATTTTATTTGACCTCCGGAGGGCGAAAAACACTCCGTCAGGGCTATCCGGTGTTTTATGTGGATTTCGAAAAAAATATTCCCCGCTGGCAAAATACACCGGGGGATTATTACCGCGTTCAACTGCAATCCTATTTCAAGAAAACTTTCGTCAGCAAAAATTACAGCGAATTGTTTGTCCGGCTCGGCTGGGCATCGGAAGCTGCCGGCATCGACAAGCTTTTTATGCCCGTTACCAATAATTTCCCGGGCGCCAATCCTTTGCAGCGCTTCAATGTATCGGCCCGTTTTGCTTTTGAAACCATGAACGATATGGAGTTTGTGGACAACTTGGTGGCCACGGCACATTTCCGGCACACTTTCTCGTCAATCCCACTGAATGCCCGGAACAATTTCGATTTGAGCATCTTGTTTTCGACAGCCTATGGCTGGCGCTACGGGAGTAACAATTTTGCCGGCATCCGTTCGTTGGACAAAGGATTTTATGAAACCGGTGTGGAATTCCACCGGCTTTGGTCGTCGTTTGGCTTGGGTTTCTACTACCGCCTGGGAGCCTATGCCTATCCCGCTTGGCCGGATAACTTGTCGGTTCGTTTAACCTTGCATTTATCGCTCGACGACATAAAATTCTAGATCACGCATTTGATTTTCTTTCCACATACAATATTTCCGTATTTTTACACGGATATAAAAAACTATTCCAATGCAAACGGCCAACGAACAAAAATATACCGCCTCCCAATTGATGGAAATGGAAGCCCGCTACGGTGCCCACAACTATCATCCGCTTCCGGTGGTGCTCAGCCGCGGACAGGGCGTTTTTGTGTGGGATGTAGACGGCAAACGCTACTACGATTTTCTTTCGGCCTATTCGGCCGTAAACCAAGGACACGGCCACCCCAAAATCGTGCGCGCTTTGCAGGAACAAGCCGCCCGGTTGGCCCTGACCTCACGGGCTTTTTACAACGACAAATTGGGCCCTTACGAAAAGTTTATCACCGGATACTTCGGTTACGACAAAGTCCTGCCCATGAACACCGGTGCCGAAGGCGTGGAAACCGCCATCAAACTGGTGCGCAAATGGGCCTACGAAAAGAAAGGCATTGAACCCTACAAGGCCAACATCATTGTGGCCGAAGGTAATTTCCACGGACGCACCACCACCATCGTTTCCTTTTCCACCGACCCCGAAGCCAAGGACGGTTTCGGGCCCTATACGCCCGGTTTCACTGCGGTGCCCTACAACGATATCGATGCCCTGGAACAAGCCATACGCTCCAATCCCAACACCGTGGCCTTCCTGGTGGAACCCATTCAGGGCGAAGCCGGCGTGAATGTGCCCGATGCGGGCTATTTGTCCGCCGCCAAGGCGCTCTGCGAAAAATATGGTTGCCTGCTCATTGCCGACGAAATTCAAACCGGTATTGCCCGCACCGGAAAACTCCTGGCTTCGCACTACGACAATGTCCGCCCCGACGTGCTCATTTTGGGTAAAGCCCTTTCGGGTGGCGTGTATCCCATTTCGGCCGTCCTGGCCGACGATGATATTATGCTGAGCATCAAGCCCGGCCAACACGGCTCCACCTTCGGCGGAAATCCCGTGGCTGCCGCCGTAGCCGTAGCCGCTCTGGAAGTGGTGCGCGACGAAAACTTGGCCGATAATGCCGCCCGTATGGGCGATATTTTCCGTAGCACATTGAAGGAACTCACCGCCGGCAATCCGTTGGTGAAACAAATCCGTGGCAAAGGTTTGCTCAACGCCATGGTCATCAACGACACTCCCGAAAGCCAAACCGCTTGGAACATTTGTTTGCAATTGGCCGGAAACGGTGTTTTGGCCAAACCCACCCACGGCAACATCATCCGCTTTGCGCCGCCCTTGGTGATCAACGAGGAGCAAATCCTGGACGCCACCCGGCGCATAGCGCAAACCGTTAACGACTATGCCCAAGCGCATTAAACCGGGCATTCCGCCGGGCTATCAGGCCTTGCTCTACGTCGTCATTGTGGTGGCGGCGGGCATGATAGTGTGGGAAAAAGCCAAGCCCTATGAGCAAGAACGGCTTTGGTGGCTGCTGCTATGGCTGGCCGTGATGTTGGCGGCCTTTTACAAGGCTACGCAGAATTGGGCTTATGTCAATCCCAAGCCCGACCCTTTGGAAGATGACCAAGAGGAACAAGTCAATACACCACCCATCCAGGATGTGGATATCCCCGATTTGGAACAAATGACCCGGAATTTGGAAAAACCCCAAGCCGATGAATAACCCCAAGGCCGCCAAAACCGCCGCCCAATACGACCAAATCGTGGCCCGCGCCCGCGATATTTTCCGGCGCAAATCGGCCGATTACGGCCCCACCTGGCGTATTCTGCGTCCTTCGGCCCTGACCGACCAAATGTATATCAAAGCCAAGCGTCTGCGTCAAATTCAGCAAACGGGCCGGATGCTGGTAAACGAAGATCCGCGCGATGCCTTTTATGCCTTGGTCAATTATGCGGCCATGGCATTGGTGCAACTGGATTTGGGCCCCGCCGACGAGCCCGATATGACCGCAGCCGAGGCCGAAAAGCACTATTTGGAGCAAATCCACCGGAGCAAGGAACTCATGCTGCGCAAAACCACCGACTACGACGAGGCTTGGCGCGAGATGCGTATTTCGTCCATGACCGATTTGATTTTGCAAAAACTGCTGCGTATCAAGCAAATGGAGCAAAACCGCGGCCAAGCCCGCTATTCCGAAGGCCCCGAGGGTAATTACCGCGATATTTTGAATTATGCCGTTTTTTCGCTTATCCGTCTGGACTTGGAGGGCGAAGAGATGGATTAATTTTTTTCGGGCGCCCGGCTGGCTGCGTTCGGGGCGCCGCCGGCGGGCGGAAGCCCGCTGCGGATGGCCGGACGTTGGAACGGGATTATGGTCGCCCCGAACGCAGCC
>JALWYR010000014.1 GCA_027003085.1 Flavobacteriales bacterium | reverse complement strand
TTCGTGGATGCCCGTTAACCTGGATGACGAGCATCCGGAAAGGGTCCGCAAGCATCTTTTTGATTTGCTTTCCGGCAAACCGGTGCCGGTTGATTTCCCGCACGACAGCATGAACCTGCGCCCGCAGGAAACCCGAGGCATCCTCACCGGCGGCAATTTGGCCACCCTGGTTTCCATGTGTGAAACGGGCTTTGATTTCCGTGGAAAAATGCTGTTCCTGGAAGATGTGGGCGAACATCTCTATGCCGTTGACCGCTTGTTGCACAGCTTGGAACATGCCGGCGGACTGAATGATTTGGCCGGGCTGCTTGTAGGACGGTTTACCGACATCCGGCACGACGACCCGCCTTTCCCGCTTACGGTCAAGCAAATTATAGGCGAATTGACCGCTACCAAGGACTATCCCGTCTTTTTCGGCTTCCCTGCCGGACATATACCCGAAAACGAACCCATGATTTTAGGTGCGGAATATGGCATAAGCCGGCACAAAGGCGGGTGGCGTTTCCAAAAGGCCTAAAATTCCTTAACTTCGTAGCCAAACGCCGTATTATGCCAAGTATCAACTGCCGTGGCCGTTTGATGGATTTCGAGCGCCCGCGCATTATGGGCATCTTAAATGTAACGCCCGATTCGTTTTTTGCCGGCAGCCGGGTGGCGGCCGAAAAAGATTTGCTGGAACGCGCCGAACAAATGGTTAATCAAGGTGTGGACATCCTGGATGTGGGCGGCTATTCCTCACGTCCGGGTGCGCCGCGGGTGGACGAAACCGAAGAACGCCGCCGTTTGATTCCGGCCATCCGAAGCTTGCACAAGCATTTTCCCGGCGTCCCCCTTTCGGCCGACACTTTCCGCAGCCGCATCGCCCGCGAAGCCGTTGAAGCCGGCGCTTGTATGATCAACGATATTTCGGCCGGCAATTTGGACAGCAACATGTTTGCCACCGTAGCCCGATTGCAGGTGCCCTACGTGTTGATGCACATGAAAGGCACGCCCCAAACCATGCAACTGAATCCCGAATACGACGACGTGATTATGGAAATCAACCGCTTTTTGGCCCGCAAAATCAGGGAATTGCACAAGTTGCACGTGAACGACATCATCGTGGATCCGGGTTTTGGATTCGGCAAAACGCTTGACGATAACTACCGCATACTCAAACATTTGGACACTTTCCTGTGGCACGACAAAATCCTTATGGTGGGCATTTCGCGCAAGTCCATGCTGTTCAAACTCCTGGGCGGAACACCCGGCGACATGCTCAATGCCAGCACGGCCGTACACATGATTGCCTTACAAAAAGGCGCCCGCTTGCTCCGGGTTCACGACGTAGGTCCTGCCCGCGAGGCGGTGGACATTTTTATGCAAATGCAGCGAGTATAAGTTGGGTTAATTTTTATGAGGGCGCCCGGCTGCCGGCGTTCGGGGCGCCGCCGGCGGCGCCTCAGCCGTCGTTTCGCGATGACGGAGCACGCTCGCGCCGGCTGTTCCTCACGCGGCAGCCGCCGGGCTGTCCGCTTATATTCGCCTCGCCGCGCTCTTGGCCTGCAAAACACGCCGGTCGCGGCTTCCCGCTGTCAGTCACGCCGGCGTGGCAGGCCGGCGGCGCGGCATCGGCTCATACCGCTCCCATCCCTGGCGCGATAATAAGGTGCGCGCGATAAATCGCTTTTCCCGCGCGATAAATCGCGCGGCTACAATGGGACATCCGGCCTTGATTGATACATCCGGGTTTATGATTAATGTCCTGCTGTAAACATTGAAGGCGAAACCGCCGTGCGGGTTCGCCGCAACCCGAGGAGACCGAAGGGCTCCGAGGGCCGCAAGGAGACGCCGCAGGTGGCTCCGAAGCACGCAAAGGGAGACGCCGCAGGTGGCTCCCGGAGCCGTGGAGCAAGACAAAGGCCGGAGCGGAGCGACGGCCTGACGGCTTGCGAAACAGCGAAGGTAAACGCCCTCAGGCGGTTGCCGAAGCACGGAACAAGACAAGCGAAGCCGCAGGCGGAGCGCCGGCTTGTGGAGTAGCGAAGCAAGACCGCAGGGCTTGCGAAGCGTCCATTCATATACCACACCTGCACAAATCCCCGTCTTTTGCGTAATATTGCAATAGGAAAATACTGCATAGAATGAGCGACGAAAAAAAATCACTCAACTTCATTGAACAAATCATCGAAGACGACCTGGCGTCGGGCTTTCCGCAAAGCAAATTGCGCTTTCGCTTTCCGCCCGAACCCAACGGCTACCTGCATATCGGTCATGCCAAATCCATTTGCTTGAACTTCGGATTGGGCGAAAAATACAATGCGCCGGTCAACCTGCGTTTCGACGATACCAACCCCGAAAAAGAAGACCCCGAATACATCGACGCCATCAAACGCGACATCCAATGGCTGGGCTTCACCTGGGACAAAGAGCTTTATGCTTCGGACTACTTCGAACAACTCTACGACTGGGCCGAACAAATGATTCGCCAAGGCAAGGCCTATGTGGACGACCAACCCCAAGAGGTGATTGTGGAACAGCGCAAATCGCCCACCGAACCGGGCATCGAAAGTCCTTACCGCAACCGCAGCGTGGACGAAAACCTGGATTTGTTCCGCCGGATGCGCGCCGGCGAATTCGACGAAGGCGAAAGGGTGCTGCGGGCCAAAATCGATATGAATTCGCCCAATATGCACATGCGCGACCCCATCATGTATCGCATCAAAAAAGCACCGCACCACCGCACCGGCACCACCTGGAAAATCTATCCCACCTATGATTGGACGCACGGCCAGTCGGACTACATCGAACAGGTGTCGCATTCGCTCTGCACCCTGGAATTCCTGCCCCACCGCGAACTCTACGACTGGTTTTTGGACCAAGTGTATGAACCGGGCAAGGTGCGCCCCAAACAACGGGAATTTGCCCGGCTTAACCTTTCCTACACCGTGATGAGCAAGCGTAAATTGGCGCGGCTGGTGGAAGAGGGCTACGTGAAGGCTTGGGACGACCCGCGCATGCCCACCATTTCGGGCTTGCGCCGGCGCGGCTACACGCCCCAATCCATCCGCGACTTTTCCGACCGCGTGGGCGTGGCCAAGCGCGATAACCTGATAGATATTGCCCTGCTGGAATTCGCCGTGCGCGACCATCTGAACAAGGTGGCGCCCCGTCGTATGGCCGTGCTCAATCCCGTTAAACTGGTTATCGAAAACTATCCCGAAGGCCAAACCGAATGGCTCGATGCCGAAAACAATCCCGAAGACCCCGAAGCCGACTTCCGTAAAATTCCCTTCGGCCGGGTGCTTTATATCGAACGGGAAGATTTCCGCGAACAGGCCAACCGCAAATTTTTCCGGCTTACGCTGGGCAAGGAAGTCCGTCTGAAAAACGCCTACATCATCAAGGGCGAATCGGTGGTCAAGGACGACGAAGGTAATATCGTGGAAATCCGCGCCACTTACGACCCGCTGAGCAAAAGCGGAAGCGGAACCCCCGAAAGCAAGCGCAAGGTCAAAGGCACACTCCACTGGGTAGCCGCCGGCCATGCCGTGCCGCTCGAAGTGCGGCTCTACGACCGCTTGTTCACCGTGGAACAACCCGATGCGGTGGAAGGCCGTGATTTTACCGAATTTATCAATCCCGAATCGCTGCGCGTGATAACGGCCTACGGTGAACCGTCGTTGGGCGAAGTAAAACCCGGTGAGCGTTTCCAATTCCAACGACTGGGTTATTTTGCCGTGGACCCCGATAGCCGTCCCGGCAAGCCGGTGTTCAATCGCACCGTTACGCTCAAAGACACCTGGGCCAAAATCAAGGCACGCCAAAATTGATTATCTTGCAATAAAACGGCAACCATGGGACTGTTCTATTTTCACACACCGAAAAACAATAAATTCGACTACAAACCGCGCTATTACGACCCGCGCAAAGAACGCTTGGAACAAATCAAAAAGCAAAATGAAAATCCCGACCGCAAGTTGATCGAAGAACGTATTCGCGGTCAGTTCAAACTTCGCGCATCCAAGCGTAAGGTGATTTCGGCCTCATTGGTGCGGTTTTTGCTCATCCTGGGCATATTGGTAATATTGACCTACGTGGTTTTCTATATGTTCGGATTTATCTGATATGAGTCGTATCCGTTTGCTTCCCGAAACCCTGGCCAATCAAATTGCTGCCGGCGAAGTGGTGCAACGCCCCGCTTCGGTGGTCAAGGAGCTGCTGGAAAACGCCATTGATGCGGGTGCAACGGATATTAAACTCATCGTCAAAGACGGCGGCAAAACCCTGATTCAGGTGGTGGACAACGGCATAGGTATGGACGAAGTGGATGCACGCATGAGCTTTGAACGCCATGCCACCAGCAAAATCAGTAGCAGCGAGGATTTGTTCCGCATCATGACCAAGGGTTTCCGTGGCGAAGCCCTGGCATCTATTGCCGCCGTGTCGCATGTGGAAATGCGCACCCGCCCCGAAAACGCCGATTTGGGAACGCTCCTGCGCCTGGAAGGTGGTAAGGTGGTCGGCCAAGAGCCCGTGGCTACGCCCAAGGGCACCTCGGTGGCCGTAAAAAACCTGTTTTTTAACGTGCCGGCCCGGCGCAAATTCCTTAAATCGGCCCAGGTGGAAATGCGGCACGTAACGGATGAGTTCCAGCGGGTGGCCTTGGCCCATCCCGAAATTGCCTTTACGCTGATTCACAACGGCAATGAAGTATATCGCTTGCCTCCGGCCAAACCCTTGCAGCGTATCGGGCATATTTTCGGCCGTAAAATGATCGACCGGCTTGTGCCCGTGAACGAACAAACCGATTATGTGCGCATTCATGGCTATACGGGCAAGCCCGAATTTGCCAAACAACGCCGCGGCGAACAGTTTTTCTTTGTCAACCGGCGTTTTGTCAAAAGCGGTTATCTGCACAGCGCCGTAATGCAGGCCTACGAAGGGCTTTTGCCCGAAAAACGCTACCCGCCCTACTTTATCTTTTTCGACATCGACCCCGGCCATATCGACATCAATATCCATCCCACCAAAACCGAAATCAAATTCGACGACGAATACACCGTTTACAACCTGCTCCGGGCCAGCGTGCGCCATGCCTTGGGTAAATTCGACCAAATGCCCGGCATCGACTTTGATTTGGACCCGGAATTGATTCCCCGGAAAAGACAGGATGCGGGCAAATTGCACACTCCGCAAGTAAAGGTCAATCCCGACTTTAATCCTTTCAGGGACGAAAACGCCACGCCCTTTTTGCAAGAGCCGAAGGCACAAATACCTTCGCATCCTTCACGGGAAGATAAGGCGGACCAATGGCAGGCCTTGCAAGAACTTTTTAGTGCGGAAAACGATGGTGCACAGCAAGAAACACCTTCGTTTCAATGGCAGCGAAAATATATCGTTACCCAAACCCGCGAAGGCCTGATGATAGTGCATCAACACCGGGCCCACAAAAGCATGCTTTTCCACCGCTTGCAAGCCCAAATGCAGGCCGGCGACCTGCCCATGCAACAACTGATGTTTCCCGAAGTATGGGAATACCTGCCCGAAGAAATTCGTTTGCTCGAAAAAAACCTGGACGCCTTGGCACGAACGGGCATCGATGCAAGCATCGAAAACGGAACGCTTGTGGTGCAAGCCATTCCGGCCCATGCCACGGTGGCCCAAATCAAGGAATACGTGGAAGAACTTCTGGCCCATTGGGCCGAGGATATCCCGTTGGAATCGGGCCAACTGGAAAAATTCATGCTGCTGAGCTTGGCCGAAAAAACCGCCATTCGTTCGGGCCAAGAACTCGGCGCAAGCGAGCAACAGCAACTATTGGCCGAACTCTTGGCCCTGCCCGAACCCCGTTTCGACCCTTCGGGAAAACCTAATTTCGTTATCATCCCCGCCGAACAAATCGACCGTCAATTCTAATAAAATGATGCACACGCCCAAAATCATCAAGCAACTCATACTGGTCAATGTGGTGTTTTTCATCCTTTCGATGATCAGCCCCAAATTTTACGACCTTTTTGCCATGCACTTTCCACTGAGTCCGCAGTTCAGGTGGTGGCAAGTGATTACCCACATGTTTATGCACTTCAACATTGCGCATCTTTTGTTCAACATGTATGCATTGTGGGCCTTCGGGTCGCCCATTGTGGCTCGCTATGGGGTCAATAGGTTTTTGGCTTTTTATTTTATTTCGGGTCTGGGAGCTTTGGCCTTGTTTTTGGGTGTGGAATATTACCGCAACGACCTTAACACTATTTATCACCTAACTATTATGGGAGCCTCGGGCGCCATATACGGCATTTTGGTGGCCTTTGCCTTCTTTTATCCGCGGGCCAAACTTATGCTTATTTTCCTGCCCTATCCGTTGGATGCCAAATATTTTGTTCCGCTACTGATTTTGATGGACATCGTGTTCGGGTTTACCAACTACCTGCACACCAACATTGCCCACTTCGCCCATGTGGGCGGCGCCTTGACGGGCTTGTTCCTGCTGTGGCTATGGCGCAACAGGCGCGACGAATATTATTTTTACGACTAATATGCTGCGGCCATGTGGAAACGCTATAAGGCATACCTGAGCGAAAGTCCCGTGCACATGTTTACCGGTTTGGCCATTCCGGTAACGGTGTTTTTTTGGCTGCTGTGGCTTTTGAGCAACTTGGGACTAATGCGTGCCGGATATGTTTGGCAGTATTTTGCCCTGCCCGGCGATTGGCAAGATTATATTCATCAATTTTGGTCGTTGGTTACCTATCCCTGGATTCACCTGAATTTGATTGATTTCCTGATCAATTTGTTGCTTTTGCATTTTGTGGGCACGCAATTGGAAATCTACGAATCGCACCGCCGGATGTTCCGGTTGGCTTGGACGGGCATCCTGGCCGGGGCCTTGGGCTTTTGGGTTGTTTATGCCGGGATGCCTTCCTGGTTTGCCGACGAGCCCAACCCTTATTTGACCGGCATATCGGTTATCTTTACCGCCTGGCTGGGCTATGCCGGTGTTCGCTTGGCCGGTTACAAGGTAAACATGCGTCTTTTCGGGTATTGGCCCTGGAAGGGTTTGGCGGCCCTTTTCGTGTTGTGGGATGCGGTGCAACTGCCCTTGGCCAACACGGGCGGCCACGCGGCACATTTGAGTGCCATGCTGGGCGGAGCGCTCTGGGCTTTGGCCGTAAGGGGAATACAATCAAAATCCCCAACCCGAAAATCCCGGCTAAAAGTTTATGAAAGCCAAAAACCCGGCACCGAAAAAAACATCGACCGCATTTTGGACAAAATCAACCGCTACGGAATGGACAGCTTGACCGAAGAAGAAAAGGAAATCCTGTATCGTGAAAGTTTGCGTGATAACAAACGGAAAAACTAAGGTTTTGTGCCGTTTTTTCAAGAATTTTGACGAATTTTTGCGTTTTCCCATCCGAAATTTCCGAAAAAATGTGTATCTTGAAACCAAATCAATAAAATCAAAAGTCTTATGAAAAAAATTACCGCCCTAAAAGCTTATTCCCGTGGCTGGGAAATTTTTAAGCAGAATGCCTTGCAACATATCGGAATTTTCTTTTTGGTAACCATTGTCATAATGGCCCTGAGTGCAGTGCTTATGCCCGATACAAGCACTATGTGGCTCAAAGGTTTTGATATGTCACCCGAGAATATGGCCATGATGCAGCAAATGCGCCCGCCGTTTTTATCGATGCTGGTGTTGCTGATTGTAGAATTTTTGGCCTTTATGTTCCTTTTCGGTTACACTTTGGATGTTGTTCGGAACCAATATAAGGGTCTAGGCGAAGTGTTTTCGAAATACGTTCGCGGTTCCACTTTTCTATACATGATTATTTTTTTCATTTTGTTTTTTTTGGCAGCCATAGCAATTGCCGTGCCCCTTGTGATTATTTTCTCTGCTTTCCAAAGTGCAGGTGCAGTATTTTTGGGTATTCTTGTTACCTACCTTCTTATTTTTTATTTTGCCCTCCGTATGTTTTTTGTTTTCTACCTGCTTTTGGATGGATACGACTTTGCCGATGCCATCCGGCTATCTTGGAAAAAAACCAAACCGTATGTGGGAGAAATTTTTCTTTTTGTTCTTATTCCCATTCTTATTTACATCGGGTTTTTATTTCTACTTTTTTTGTCCGGTAATCCTATAATATTTGTAGCGGGATATATTGTATTGTTAATCATCGGCACAATAGCCTCTCCCTATTTTTTTATATCCCAAACTGTGTTTTACAACACGGCCGTTTCCGACGATGAAAGTACGGTCGAAACACCGGGGGTTTAGTTTTTCCGAAAATTTTTTCGCTAATTTCCATGATAAACCGCCCTTGTGTTCCGGGGCGGTTTTTTCTTTTGGGAATTTGAAATCAAATGAAAAATTTATTATATTGCATAGCATAAAACTAAAAATTCCAATCCCTATGAAAAAAATTACTGCATCACAAGCGTTTTCCCGTGGCTGGGAAATTTTCAAGCAAAATGCTTTGCAGCATATCGGCGTTTTTTTTCTGGTAATCATTATCTCATCGTTCTTTAACACCAAACTAAACCCCCAATATAACATGATATTTAAGGGGGAAGGTATGCATGCTTCGTTCAACCATGGACATATTTCTCCTTTTTGGTTTATCCTTTATTTTATCGTACAAATAATTATTACTTTGTTCATTACGGGTTATGCCTTGGATAATGTACGTGGCAAATACAATGGCATCGGAAGTGTTTTTTCCAAATACATTACGGGAAAACTCATGCTTAATGTTTTTATTCATTGTTGTCCGGTTAAAGAACGGCACGCGAAATTTTTAATGTTAAGTCATTGAAAATCAATTATCGGGTATTGTAGTTTTAAAAATAACCCCCCAATGTTGGAAAT
>JALWYR010000013.1 GCA_027003085.1 Flavobacteriales bacterium | reverse complement strand
CATTTTACACTTGCTGCAACGCCGTGAACGCGCCGCCGGATGAGCCGGAGGTGAAAGCCGGCGGCTTGCGTGAACGTGAGCAGCCGGGCGCCCTAAAAATCTAATCTCACATTCATTTTAAGTCCGAAATTCTGCCTGTCCGGCCCCCGGTAATCGGCACGCCAAAAGGCATCAAACTCCAAAAACTTCTTGATGTTGGTTATCCCTACCCCATATTCCAAATACGGCTTTTCGGGTGCCAAATAGGTCATTCCCGACGCATTCACCGCCCGGTTGGCCGGCGAAATACGGCCCCAAACGCCGTTGGCAAAAATAATCGTGCGCCATTTGAGCCGCTTGATCAAAGGGATTTTATCCAAAATGCGCCCTTCGAAGTTGTGCATCCACTTCACGGCCACATACCTGTCGGTGATAAATTCGTAATAATTAAGCAATTGGAACGCGCTTCCCACATAAAAATAGGATTGGTTGCCCGGCACCACGTTGAGTAGTCCCAAAGGAACCGTGCCATCCAAAAAGCCCGTTTCCACCTGCACGATGCTTTTGCCCACACCGCCAATGAGGAAACGCTTGTCGAAATAGAACTGCCACTTGGCATAGTTGAAAGCATCGGGCTTGCCGCGGCTGAATCCGCGCGTGTAGCGCACCAAAAAAACCGGATAATTGCTATTGACTTCGTAACGTTTAACGCCATAGCCCACCAGTTTGCGGCCGGGCGTAATCTTGATTTGGGCATAAACCTCCGGCTGGCGCAAAACGCTGCGTATCTGCCCGTTGTGGTCATAATAATCCATCCGGAAGGCCGGATGCGCCGAACGCATATCTTTGAATTGTCCGCCAATTTTAAGGGCCACATTTTTTCGTGGTTCGAAACTTACACCGGCTTGGGCCAAGCGCAGGTCGGTCAGCTTGGTCTTGTCGCCGGTGGAAAACACAAAACTGGCCGAAAGGTTACGGTTGAGTTCGTCCTCTTCCAACGCCGTAAGCGAAACGCCCGTTTGTTCGATGTCGTGCCGGTAGCCGGCCGCTAACATCAAACGCGGTTTTACCGATAGCACCGCCTTGGCGCTCAGGCCGTATTTGAAGCGCCGGTCCATAAATCCGTAGGCCGTAAAACCTTCGAAACGCACCAAATCGTTGGTCTGAAAATAGGTGCGTCCGCCCAAGCGGATGCGTAAGCCCTCCACATCGTTGTAGCCTACAACCGAAAAAATGGGGCCGAAATCGAAATGCCAACGGGGTATTTCCCAATAACCCGACCCGATGGCGCTGGCCCACTTGGAAAGCCGCCGGAAAGTTTTGGTCCGGCGTAGCGAATCCAACATTTGATATACGCCTTCTTCCCTCGGATTGAGCCGTTCGGGACGCAAGCGGGTCCAAAAAGTATCGGGCTTGGTGTATATATCCTTGTCGTAAATACTCTTTTCGTGCCGGTAAAATTTGTCGGGCAACGGACGGTTGATCACATAATTGCGGTATACCGTGGTTTTTTTGACCAACAGGTCGATGGATTTGATTTCCTCGGCGCCCAGTTCGGTCATTACAAAATAGCGCTTGGGCAAGTATACACTGTCGTTATAAAGGTAATAGGATTGTTCCAAATAAAAATCTTTGATCCAATTTACGTTAGCCTTCCGGCTGACGCGCAAAGCAATATCCTGCACCGCATACAACGAATCGGCCACCCACATGTCGCCCTTGAAGGCCAAATCACCGCTGCGCCGCGGGTAAAAAATGATGTTGAACGAACGTATGCCATCGATTTCGGCCGTGTCGGCCAAGACAAAATAATAGGTCAAGGGCGCCAAAGGCGAAAGCGGACTGACAAACTTTTTGTCGAACACCCGGATAAACGGGCTGTAAACATCATAATCGGCATAAATATCCTTCAAATACACATTGGTAAACTCACTGTTATTGACGCCCGACGCCTTGGTGGCAATCAAATCCTCGCGTTTTCGGGGTGGAGGCAAATTGCGCCCGTAAACCTTATAGTAGGATTCGTTGATAAAAGCCGGCAACATGGGACGCCCGGTAATGGCGGATGTGTCCACATAACGCCCGATAAAACGAAAATCTTTGGGCAGTCGTTTTAATGTGTAGTTGGTATCGGGCAAATAGAGGTCAAACTCGATTTTTTCGTATTTGTCGTATTGATAATAATCCACCCCGTTCAATCCGTTGCGGTGTTTCCGGGCGCGCACCTTTTTGAGCAAAGCAATGGCCGGATTACCTTTGTTGCGCGGTTTACCCAAGGCCACGGTTACGGTTTCCAGATTCTGGGCTTCGGGTTCCAGGCGGATACGCAAATTGAGTTGGCGCGATTTGATGGGAATTTCTTTGGTTTTATAGCCCATAAAAGCCACCACCAAGGTATGGTAGGTTTTGTCCGATGCCAAATAAAACCGCCCTTCTTCGTCGGTAATGGTTCCTTTGACCGAGCCCTTGAAAACGATGTTCACATACGGCATGGGCCGGCCTTTTTCGTCGGTAACAATGCCGGCCACCTTGGTTTGGGCCCAACCGCCCACATGGAACAACAAAACAAAAACGGCAAGTGGTAAACGAAGTTTCACGGCGAGGGAGAAATATTTTTTCAAATTTATCAAAAATTGTTCCGAATTGTAATGAGCATCTAATATCATTCGACCAAAGGCATAGTTTACGGGATGAAACATCCATTTGAATATATTAAACAAAAAAGGCACCCGAAGGTGCCCTTTACGAAATTAAGAAAGATTTTATTCCTCTTCGGGTTTCAAGTTAAAGGTTTCCATGAATTTGGTGGTGTAATTACCCGCCACAAAATCGGGGTCGTCCAGCAGTTGGCGATGGAACGGGATGGTGGTTTTTACACCTTCGACCACAAACTCGTCCAGGGCACGTTTCATTTTGGCAATGGCTTCTTCGCGGGTTTGGGCCGTGGTAATGAGTTTGGCAATCATGGAATCATAGAAGGGCGGAATCACATAACCGGCATAGGCGTGGGTGTCAAGCCGCACACCATGACCGCCCGGGGCATGGAAAACGGTGATTTTGCCGGGCGAAGGGCGGAAATCATTGTAGGGATCTTCGGCATTGATACGGCATTCGATGGAGTGCAATTTGGGAAAATAATTCTTTCCGGTAATGGGCACACCGGCAGCCACTTTGATTTGTTCGCGTATCAGGTCGTAGTCGATCACTTGTTCTGTAATGGGATGTTCCACCTGAATACGCGTGTTCATTTCCATGAAATAGAAATTGCGGTCTTTATCCACCAAAAACTCCACCGTTCCCACACCTTCGTAATTGATGGCCTTGGCTGCCTTAACGGCCGCTTCGCCCATGCGCTTGCGCAGGTCATCGGTCATAAAGGGCGACGGCGTTTCTTCGAGCAGTTTTTGATGACGGCGCTGGATGGAACAATCCCGTTCCGAAAGGTGGGCGGCATTGCCATACTGGTCGCCGATGATTTGAATTTCGATATGGCGCGGGTCCACGATTAGTTTTTCCAGATACATGCCATCGTTGCCAAAAGCCGCTTTGGCCTCTTGGCGGGCGGTTTCCCAGGCTTTTTTCAGTTCTTTCTTTTCCCATACGGCTCGCATACCTTTGCCCCCACCGCCGGCGGTGGCTTTGAGCATTACCGGGTATCCGATTTCGTCGGCCAACCGTTCGGCCTCTTCGTAGGATTCCAGCACGCCCTCGGAACCGGGAATTACGGGCACGCCCACTTTTTTCATGGTTTCGCGGGCGGTGGCCTTGTCGCCCATGCGATCGATCATTTCGGGCAAAGGGCCGATGAATTTAATATCGTGATCATTGCAGATTTTGGCAAATTTGGAATTTTCGGCCAGGAAACCGTAACCGGGATGAATGGCATCGGCATTGGTAATTTCGGCCGCGGCAATAATGGCCGGTATGTTCAAATAGGATTCGCTGCTGGGCGCCGGCCCAATACAAACGGCCTCATCGGCAAATCTTACGTGCAGGCTGTCGGCATCGGCTTTGGAATACACCGCCACGGTTTTGATGCCCATTTCCCGCGCGGTCCGGATAATCCGCAAAGCGATTTCGCCGCGGTTGGCAATGAGTATTTTCTTAAACATAAGCACGCGGTTTTAGAGCGGTTCCACCAAAAACAGCGGTTGGTCGAATTCCACCGGCGTGGCATCCTCCACCAAAACTTTGACGATTTTGCCCGAAACCTCCGATTCGATTTCGTTGAACAATTTCATGGCTTCGATAATACATACCACATCGCCGGGTTTGACCGTGTCGCCCACTTCCACATAAGGCGGTTTGTCCGGTGCCGGACGGCGGTAGAATGTGCCGATAATCGGCGCTTTGATGGTGATGTATTTGGATTCGTCCGCTTCGTTGGTTTCGGCATTTTGTGGAGCCGTGGCAGGAACGCCGGGCGCTGCTGCCGCAGGTTGAACCGCCGGTGCCGCTTGCGCCGGAAGCACCGTGTGCACTTCGGGATGCGGGAGCGATGTTACCTTAATATCCGGTGTGTTTTTAATGACGATTTTGAACTCTTCGGTCTCCAATTTGACCTCGCTCACACCGGATTTGGAAACGAATTTTATAAGATTTTGAATTTCTTTCAGGTTCATAGGGCATAGGGGTTTGTTTTCATCAAGGCAAGGTAATATTTTTTTTCTAAACAAAAATCTAAAATTGCCTCCTTTAACAAAAGTCCCCGCAAGCAACTCACGGGGACCTGTGTTTTAAGGCCGTAAATAATTATTCGGCAGCAGCTTCGGGGTCAAACAATACCTTGCCCCGGTAATAGAGTTTTCCTTCGTGCCAATGGGCGCGATGCAAAAGATGAACCTCCTTGGTGGTAGGATCGATGCCCAATTGGGGCAGTTTCAGCTTATAGTGCGTGCGTCGCTTGTTACGCCGGGCACGCGATTGTCGTTTCTTGGGATGTGCCATAATCAGGTATTTTTATCGTTTAATAATTTTTTTAGTTCCATCCATCGCGGGTCGATGTGTGCGGGTTCGTTTTCAGGATCTTCTTCTTCATACGGACGCTTCGGGTCCAAATGCTTCATGGGGATGCTCAACAAAACGGACTCGTATAACAATTGCGCCACGTTGAACACCGGCGTATCGAACGGAATAAGAATCAGGTCGTCGTTGTCGTCGTTGTATTCGGGTCCGAACCGCAGCACAGTGCGAATGCTACCCGAAAGCGGTTGCATATAGGGTTCGGCGGTGCGGTCGTCGAGTAATTCCACATGCCCGCGGGTGTGCAAATCCACTTCCATCAACTGTCCGTGCTTGGTAATGTTTACCGTAGCATCAATACCGGCCTTTTCGAACTCCATAGTGCCGAAGCCGTCGAAGAAATCCTGTTCCAACCGGTAGTCGAACCGGTTGGTGCCTTCGTCCAAGTCAAAGAGCTTGATGTCGTATTTCCGTAGCCGTTTATCCACTGGATGTGAACCCGTTTTTCGACTTGCAAATTTACATTATTTTTTTGAATCATCGGGCATTCCGTCCTCCGGCATCTCGTGCAATTTTTGCCATAGCAAATCCTTCAATTCCTCCAAGCCCTCGCCGGTGAAGGACGACACGAAAACATAGGGAATTTTCAGCTCCGCCTGTTTCAATTCGTTACGTATTTCGTCCTTCAATTCCCGGTCCAACAAATCGGATTTGGTGACGGCCAAAACCCGGGCTTTGTCCAGGAGCTGGGGATTATATTTTTCCAACTCATTGAGCAAAATCCGGTATTGCTCCATGATATCGGGAGCATCGGCCGGGATGGTAAAAAGCAACACGGCATTGCGTTCGATATGGCGCAAAAACCGGTGGCCGATGCCTTTACCTTCGGCAGCGCCTTCGATGATGCCGGGAATGTCGGCCATGACAAAAGATTTGAAATCGCGATAGGGCACAATGCCCAGGTTGGGTTTAAGTGTGGTAAACGGATAGTCGGCGATTTTGGGCTTGGCGGCCGTTAGTTTGGAAAGCAGGGTGGATTTTCCGGCATTGGGGAAACCCACCAGGCCCACATCGGCCAGCACTTTGAGTTCCAAAATAAGGTTGTGTTCCTCGCCCGGAAGTCCGGGTTGGGCGTAGCGCGGCGTTTGCCGGACGGCCGATTTGAAATGCCAGTTTCCCAAACCTCCTTTGCCGCCCCGGGCCACAATAAGTTCCTCTCCATCACGTGTAACTTCCCCTAACAATTCACCGGTGTCGGCGTCCCGGACCACGGTGCCCAACGGCACTTCGATAACAATATCTTTGCCAGCACGTCCGTGCCGGCGGTTTCGTCCGCCGGGCTGACCGGCTTCGGCCTTAAAATGCTTGTTGAATTTCAGATGCCACAGCGTCCAATAGTTCCGGTTGCCACGCAAAATCACATGACCGCCCCGTCCGCCGTCGCCGCCGTCGGGGCCGCCTTTGGGAACGTATTTTTCCCTGCGCAAGTGGGTGGATCCTGCGCCTCCCTTGCCCGATTTGACATAGATTTTGGCGTAATCGGTAAAATTACCTTCGGTCATCGACCCACCGTCTTTTCCAATGCTTGCAGGATATCGCGATGCACCGCTTCGATATCTTGAAGCCCGTCGATCACGTGCAACACTTCTTTTTTCCGGTAGTAATCTTTGAGCGGTTCGGTAACTTCCTTATATTTTTTCAAGCGTTTGATAATCGTTTTACGGTCGGTGTCGTCGGATCGGCCGCTGGTTTTTCCCCGGTTCAGGATGCGTTGGATTAGCACGTCTTCGGGCACTTCGAGTGCCAGCACCAAATTGATTTTTTCGCCGTTTTCGCCCAACATTTTTTCCAAGGCTTCGGCTTGCACCGTGGTGCGCGGGAACCCGTCGAAAATAATACCAGGTGCACCGGAAAATTTATTCACCTCGTTTTTGAGCATTTCTATGGTTACCTCATCGGGAACCAAATCACCACGATCAATATAGGTTTGGGCCAGACGCCCCAATTCGGTTTGCTCCTTCATGTGCTGGCGAAACAAATCACCGGTGGCAATATAGGCAAACCGGAGCCGCTCTTTGAGCAAACCGGCTTGCGTGCCTTTTCCCGCCCCGGGCGGGCCGAAAAGAACAATGTGCATCATTGGAATTATGCTTTCAGTTGGTAAACGTCTTTCAGGTTACGGCCAAGCTCGTCGTAGTCCAGGCCGTAGCCCACAATGAATTTATTGGGTATTTCGATTCCCACAAAGTCCAAGGGGATATCCTTGTGGTATGCCTCGGGCTTGTGGAACAAACTGACAATTTTCACATAGGCCGGTTTGTATGCGGCCAAACGGTCGAGCATAAATGCCAGGGTATTGCCCGTGTCCACAATGTCTTCGAGCAAATAAACCGGACGTCCTTCCAGATTTTCGGACGGCTCGATAAGCCATTCCATCCGGCCCGTGGAACGGGTTCCGCTATACGATTTGACGCGTATAAAATCCAAAATCATATCGCCCGGATAGTGTTTGGCAAAATCGGTGGCAAAAACCATACCGCCTTTGAGCACCACCAGGAAAACGGGCTGCCGTCCGTTTGCATCCTCATATACCCGGCCGGCCAATTCCTGCACGGCTTCCAGGATTTGTGCATGCGGAATATAGCGTTCGAAAACCTTATCGTGCAGTTTGATTTGTTCCATCGGCGGCGCCAAAGTTTTTAAAGCCACAAAGATAATATTTATTCGCGAACCCACGAAAATATCGGAAAAGTGTGTTTTAGCCGCTCCAAAGCCCTTCGGGCTTTTCCGCGGGCTCCACAAGCCTGCGGCTTCCCGGTGTCAAAGCCAAGGGCCGCGCCTTGTCTTGTTCCGCTCCTTCGGGAGCCTGCACGCTCTGCCTTCGGCTTCGCGTTTGTCTCCCTCAGGGCTCCGCAAGCCCTTCCGGCTCCGCTACGCTTTGCCGTTGGTCTTGCTTCGTGGGCCTCGGAACCCTCCGGTTTCCTCGGCGGCTCCGGGAGCCACCTTCGGCGTCTCCCTTCGCGGGCTACGAAGCCCTTTGGCGCCTTCGCTACGCTCCGGCGCCGGAACGGACCAAAATAAATCAAATCCGTCGCTGGAAACCATATCGGCCTCGACGAAAAAAACTATTTTTGTAAAAATTTTGCCCGGTGGCCCGTAAGTCCGACAAGCAAACACCATTGATGCAGCAATACTACCGCATCAAACAGCAATATCCCGATGCCATTTTGCTGTTTCGCATGGGCGATTTCTACGAAACCTTCGGCGAAGACGCCGTGCGCACGGCCGAAACCCTGGGCATTGTGCTCACCAAACGCGGCAACGGATCGGCATCGGAAACGGCCTTGGCGGGCTTTCCGTATCACGCCTTGGATACCTATCTGCCCAAACTGGTGCGGGCGGGTATGCGCGTGGCCGTGTGCGAACAATTGGAAGACCCGAAAAAAGCCAAAAAAATAGTCAAACGCGGTGTTACCGAAGTGGTTACGCCAGGTATCGCATACAGCGATAACATCCTGGACCGGAACAAAAACAATTTCCTGGCCGCCGTGTATGTGGACAAAAAACACATAGGCGCGGCTTTTATCGACGTTTCCACCGGAGAGTTTTATGCCGCCCAAGGCACACCCGAATACATCGCCAAATTGCTTAACAACTTTGCACCGGGCGAAGTGATTTTTTCCCGGGCCGACAAAGCCCGTTTTACCGAATTGTTCGGCGATACCTATTACACCTACGCCCTCGACGAATGGATTTTTCAGCCCGACTATGCACGGGATTTGCTCCTGGAACGTTTCCGCACGGCCTCGCTCAAAGGTTTCGGGCTCGACGAAATGCCCGCAGCCGTAATTGCCGCCGGGGCGGTGCTCCACTACTTGAAACAAAACCAAAGCACCGACCTGGACCACATCAGGCAA
>JALWYR010000012.1 GCA_027003085.1 Flavobacteriales bacterium | reverse complement strand
GTATATAACCAACATGCATCAAAATATATTGTTGACACTATAAATGAAACTTTTTCTTCTTTGGAAAAAATCAGTTAACTAGTCTATGTAAAAAAAATTCAACCACACTTGAAAAAAACGCTTGTAAAACAAAGAAATTCAAGTAAACCTGAAAAATATGATGAATGAAAATTTAACCCCCGAACCAAAAAACGACCAAACCATGAATAAACAAACCTACACCGCACTCACCATTGGGCCGATTTACAGAACACTTCAAATGACACGAAGCACAAAAGCCGTCTGGGCGGCCAGCTATATGTTTTCCTATTTGATGAGGAAAATTATCGATAAAGGCATCAAACAGGGGAATATCAACAGGGATAATATTTTATTACCTCAATTTGAGGACAGGGCATTGAAAGATGACTATAAATTAGGCGTCGGGCTTTTCCCAGATAGATTAATCTATCTGGGTGAAATAGATGCTTTTCAAAATATTATTGATAATGTGATAGAACAATTTGCCAAAGATGTTTTTGAAAAGGACCTGAAAGGTATAAATCACTGTACGATAACAGAAAATGATTTGAAAGATTTTTTCAAAAAATATTTTCACATCCATGTTTTAGAAATTGATTTGGATGCAAAAGATAATGTAATACTAAAAATATATGAGTATTTGGATACTGCGGAACTGGCAAACAAAGTCAATCCACTTGCCGAAGAAGAAAAATGTTTGATTGAATTCCTTGAAAAGTATCAACCCAACTATAATTTTCTACATCGTTTGGAATTTGGAAACCGCCAATTTAAAAGCACCGCTGAAATTGCGACGGCTGAATTTTCAGATAAAAAATTTTACGATGAGGCAAGCAAACTTATTAAAAGGGATAAAGAAAACGACCAAGAAGAATATTATAATGAGATAAAAAAAGGTGCCGGAGAACGTTTCCGGAACTACCAGAAATACATGGCTATTATCCAAGCCGATGGTGATAATTTCGGCAGTTTTATCAAACAACTTTACACACAGCCGAATAGTGAAGATTTAATCAAGAAATTTTCTAATAATTTATGGCATTTCGGAGAGGAAGCGGTTCAACTGATTAATAAATTCCAAGGAACACCTATTTATGCCGGTGGCGATGATTTGCTTTTCTTTATTCCGGTAGCACATACACGACTAAATAATAAAAAAGATGATGATACGGAAACCACAGAAGAATCAAGAAGTATTAATCAAAAACCTAAGGTTAAAATAGATAAAACCTTTTTTGATTTAATTAATGAAATTGATGCGCTATTTCATAAGTGGTTCACCAATCATGAGGATTTTAAAGAAATTATCAAGGGAATGCCCATAAAACCAACTATGTCGTATGGTGTATCTATCAGTTACTACAAATTCCCTCTTAACGAAGCCCGCGAATTGGGTGTCGATCAATTGTTTTATACAGCCAAAAAAACCTGCCGTAAGAATGCCGTTTCCTACGCCGTGTTGAAACATAGCGGGCAATACTATGGAACAACATTCCATAAGGACAAAGACTCCTACAAAACATTTGACAAAATGATTAAAGAACATGGTGTTGATGGTGATTTTATTCATTCCATAGCCCAGAAACTCGAACCGCAAAGCGCCGTGATATTCGAAATCGGAAAAACCTGCAATAAAAAAGATAGGGACAAAATGTTTGACCATTTTTTCAAAAATAATTTTGACGAAAGTATTCACACGATTAAACAACCGGATGGCGATAAAAAACTTATTCCTTTCCTTGATGATACCAAGCAATTATTCAAAGATATTTACACCGAAAATCCGGTATTTGATGCCGGAGACGACGATAACGCATTAGAACGTCATAAAGCCAATTTGAAAAAATTGTATGCGGCTTTACGATTTTTAGAATTCATCAATAACCAACAAGAAAGATAAAAGCTATGAGCACAACAAAATACCTTGTAAAATTATTCCCTCACGACAAATTCTTTTTCGGAGGTGAAAATACCTTCGGCGATGGTCATCAAGCCAATTATTTGGTTAAATCCAACTATTTTCCGCAACAAACCGGCGTCCTCGGCTTTGTCAGACATCAACTGTTATTACAAAGTAATAACGATGAAATTTTTAAGGATAATAAAATTCAAAATGCAAATAAAGCAAAAGCGCTAATCGGTCCAAGAGGATTTATTATCAATGGACAGTCTGACTATGGTGCTATTAAAAAATTATCGCCGGTTTTTATTGTAAATGGTGAGACATTCTATCTCCCGGGAAATAAGGAATACCAGATTTATACCAAAATTGAAAAGGATTGTTCAGAGAAAAAAGTTGATAGATTTCTTGAAATTGAGAAAAACAATGATAATTTTCTTTTGAAGGGTTATAATCCTAAATTCCCTATTCCCGATTTAATGATGGATAAAACCTGTGATCAAAGGTTATTTTACAAAGAAATTTTTATTGAACACAAGCAAGTAGGTATCCGAAAAAACTATGAAGGAGGCACTGACAATGATGCTTATTACGTACAAACGTTCTATAAATTTCACAAAGGATTCGGTTTTGCTTTTATAGTCGAATTAGAGGATAGTGTTTCTGTTAATGGAACAAATATCAAGGTCAATTTTGATTCTCAGGATATAGTGGTTTTTGGTGGCGAACAGCAGGCCTTTAAAATGGTAGTAGAAGAATTTGAAAGTGATTTTGATAATATTATTCCCGATTATCAACCTTCAATAAATATGGATAAGATTGTTTTGGTATCGGATGCATATGTTAATGATGATATTACTGAAAAATGTTCTTTTGCCATTACCGAAGTCGTTGATTTTCGATTCATCAACTTTGATACCGGGCCTACGATAAATTATTACCAAAAACCCGCAAAATCCAGTAAGTATAATTTATACAAGAAAGGCTCAGTATTTTATTATGAAAATGACGTCCAAAAAAAAGAGCTTCTACAAGCTTTGAACATTGATAATTTCCGCAATATCGGATACAACCATTATAAAGTAATCTCTAAAAATTCATAGATATGAACTACAAAACAAATGCTTACCTTATTACCTGCCTGACCAACTTGCATGTGGGCAGTGGAGGCGCCAATTATGGCGTAGTGGACAATTTGGTTCAACGCGACAGTATCACGGGAGTGCCTACTATTAACTCATCCAGTTTAAAAGGTGCTTTACGTGAATTTTTCAAAAACAATTGGGGTGAAGGGGATGCTAAATTGGAGCATATTTTCGGTGTTGATGAGCTCAGAAATACCTCTTCCGCCAAAAAGGATCCAAGCATAGGGCATTACAAGTTTTTTCCTGCCGATTTGCTCGTCTTGCCTGTACGAAGCAACAAAAAACCATTCTACCGGGCAACTTCCAAAATGCTTGTGGATACCATTAATGAAAAAGCAATAAACTTGACCGGTAATTCCTTGATTTCGGGAACGTATGCTAATGTATCCAAAGGGAGTCCTAAAATCAAGGGAGTAACAGGCACCCGGCTCGAAGATTGGGAAGCAATTGTAGATAATACTTTGGATGTTTCGGAATGGATGGGTGAAAATGTGGCTATTTTCGATGATGACACTTTTAAAATTTTGGCCAGTAAATTACCTGTAATTGCCCGCAACCATTTGGAAAATGGCGTTAGCAAAAACCTTTGGTATGAAGAAATTGTTCCGCGCGAAAGCCGTTTTGTTTTCTTTGTATCAATGGATAATAAGTATAACGATGATTTTGATAAAGTTTTGGACGGTGCCGTTGTTCAAATCGGCGCAAATGGAAGTATAGGTTACGGATATTGTAAAATCAAAAAAATCTACGACCATGAATCATAAAGTTAATAAACTTATACCCATCGCCATTCAAGCCATCAAGGATAGCCAAATGGCTCGAAATGGGGAGGTGAACAAAGAATTCAAGGGATATATATCCTCAATGGGTGCCAGCATCATGCAAACCGGTTTATTGGCCACCCTGGCATTTTATGCCAATGATGAAGGAAAAAAAGCCAATAGTTCCGATTTGCTGAAAGCTATTTATCAAGTTATTACCGGAAACCGAACTGACCAGAAAAACGACTTAATACGCTGGGTTATACGGTCATCGCTGAAAGATACAGTGGATCCCGGAAAGGAAGAAATTGAAATAGATGATTTGGATATGGACAAAATGTATATCAAAGAACAGGAAATCTCCGATGCACTTGTAGCATTGAAACTTGCTTTACGAACCTATAAAATCAAAGAATAATGAGTGGAAATATTGGATACCTTTTCTATAAAGAATATTTTAATGACCTTAAAATCAAAAGGCAAAGCGGAAAACCGGTCTTTAACGGAACGCAAAAGAGTAATTTGCTAACAAACAAAAACTTATCAACTGCTAACTTACTTTATCCGTTACCGAACGCGAACGATTTTAAAGAAATAGAACTCACCACTATTTACCCTGGATTATTAATCGGTTCCGGATATATTCATGAAATCGGCGGTGTAAAAGAGGGTAGAAAACAACTGGTGGAAAACGAACTCAAACTCGGCTTCTACTTCGACCACACCACCGGACTGCCTGTCATTCCCGGCTCATCGGTCAAAGGTGTTTTGCGTAGGGCTTTTAAAGCCAATGAAGTAAAATATATTGAATATCTGCTTACCGAAGAATTAAAAATTTTGAATAAAGATGATGAAAAACTTGTTTATCTATGTAAAAAGGTAAAAGTGGAAGGCGAAAAAGAAGAGGTTCCTTTTATCGTTAAACATATTTTCAACGGATATCATAAAAAGCAAAAGGAAGGGAAAGTTGTTGAAGAACCCCTCCCCATCTACCATCGCGACAAATTTTTCGACGCCTTCCCCGTTGCACCTGCCGGACAAAAATTCCTTGCCGACGATTATATTACCCCACACCCCGACCCGCTTAAAAATCCCGTGCCGCTACGTTTCCTTAAAGTGCGTCCCGGCGTTACCTTCCGCTTCGTTTTCGAACTCCACGACTTCAAAAACGAAAACGGCGAAACCATCCTCACCGCCGAGGATAAACTAAAACTCTTCAAACGCATCCTCCTCGACCTGGGCGTCGGCGCTAAAACCAATGTGGGCTACGGGCAGTTTGTCGAAAGTAACGGTATTTCCGGCAATTCCGCTCCGTCCCCTTCATCACGGAACCTAAACAGGGAAACCGAAACACAAAACACGCAAACCGAACCGGTGCAAAACCGGCCTGGCTCCGGGACGACATTGGACTATTCTTGTGAAAGTGAGTTACAAAAGGGAGCCGAACTTGAAGCGGAAGTAATTACCGGAAATAACGAGAAATATTATTATTTCCTAATCGAATGTAAAGGGGAAAAATATACCATCCGTAAAAAGAAAACCAAAGTGGGAATACCATTATCTCCCGGTCAAAAAGTGCACATCCTTGTTCAACAGGATTTCCGGGCTACTAGTCCTTTGAACTTTGTTGTAGGCTTACCGGAATAAATTCTTTCCATGCTCATCGCCCGCTATAATATCAGCTACACCGCCACCGCCGATGCCGTGCTGCCCGGGTATTTGGGGAGCATGCTTCGCGGCCTTTTCGGAACCCTGTTAATGGAACACGACCCTGCACTCTTTGCCCTTTTTTTCCGGCCCCAAGCTCCGGATAATGCGCTCATACGCAATTTTACAGGTAATGATTTGCCTGCACCGTTTATTATTTCTCCGCACCGGTTTGTTCATTTTGTCCGTGCCGGTCACCGTATTTCTTTTACGTTTACGCTTTTCGGCCGCTTTTTCGAATACGAAGACGATATTCGCCAAGTATTTGGCCGTATTCCCGAAATCGGATTATTCAATGGCAAAGCGCCGGTTTCCGGTTTCGCGTTCCGCCCCGCCGGAACAAACACCGCAGTGGTGGATTTGAACCGCCTTCCGATTCCCGAAGGTCCCGTGAGCAATCTAATGATTCGTTTCCTCACACCCTTGGCCATAAACACCAAGCGCCGGCTTACGGCCGATTTTGCATTCGAACGTTTCTTCGGTTATCTCTACCGGCGGCTTTATGTGCTCCAACAACTCTATGATCCGGCATCCGATCCAATCCCCGAACTCCCACCTTTCAACATCAAAGACTTACATATCCAACCTGTTAACATACGGCTCCAACGGCGCCAAATTTTCCGCTCACCCTCGCGGGCCGAAAAATTTCCCATGACCGGATGGACGGGAAGTATAAACTATGCCGGCAACCTGACCCCCGTTTTGCCCTACCTGGAAATGGGCCGCTATGTGCATGTGGGCAACAAAACGGTGTTCGGATTGGGTAAATACCGCTTGGAATATCCGAAACCATCTTCCAAGGGGTGCCATGAAAAACAAGCTTAAAAAACTGTTTTCATACCGGGAACTCGAAGCCGCCTGGCTCGATGTGAAAACCAAACAAGCCGCAGGCGGTATCGATAAACATTCGGTCCGCGACTTCGAAGCCGATCAAGATCGTAACCTACGACGCTTGCTTCGCAAACTGAACAACCGGACCTATTTACCCGAAGCTTATTTGCAAATAAAAATCAAAAAGAACAAAAACGAAAAACGTATCCTTGCTCTGGCTACCATAAATGACAAGATTGTCCAAACGGCCATCAAAAACAGAATCGAATCACGGCTCGAAACCACTTTTTTCGATTCCAGTTATGCCTACCGCGAAGGACGCAACGCACGCAAGGCCGTAAACAAAGTCCGCCACTATATCCAAGCCGGAAAAAACGAATGGGTAGCCAAATGCGACATCGATAATTTTTTCGACACCATTCCGCACAAACGCTTGCGTAAGCAACTATCGCCCTATGTTACGGATAAGTATTTGATGGAGCTTATTTTCTCCTTTGTCAAAATGGGCTATGTGACCCAAGACAAACAATGGATCGAACGCACCGGCGGCGTCCCCCAAGGTGCCGTGCTTTCGCCCCTGTTGGCCAATCTGTATCTTTCTCCGCTCGACCAACGAATGAACGACCTGAACATTCCCTATGTTCGTTATGCCGATGACTTTGTGATGTTGGCTCCCACCGAGGAACAAGCCCGTCAAATCCTGGATTCTACCGTCGATTATATCCAAAACCGGCTACAATTAAAACTCAATCCGGGTGCTTTTGTCAAGCATACTCAATACGGCTTCAAATTTCTCGGCGTTTGGATAACCGATAAATCCGTTACCCTGCCCTCCACCAAAATCGAAAAAATCAAAGCCAAAATCCGGAAAGCTTTTCGCCATGCCAATTTCCCGAAAAAATATCACAAAGTTGCCAACGGCATCAATGCCTACTATGCCCGCATCGTCCCCCAACATATTCTTTTCCCCGTCGACGAATTGATCATTCGCCTGTGGACGAACAAACTTATCAACAATAACAAAATTACCCGCAAAAAACACATCAAAGCCGCCCTGCGTGAACTCCGTTTTGTTACCGACATCTATAATCAAAACCTCGATTTCCATATCCGTAACATCCAAAACGATGTTTACGAACAAAAAAATGCACGTAAAATCACTTCCGCCGAACAGGCCGTCAAACTACGGCGTAAAATCTACGAACGCAAAGCCGCCGCCAATGCCTATCTCCACATCGAGGGCTACGGCATAGTTTTGGGTGTAGCCAAGAACCATATCCGCATCAAAGAACAAGGCAACAAAATCCGTAAATTTCCTTTGGCCAACCTCAAACAAATTACCATCGCATCCAAAGCCACGTCCGTTTCCACGGCCCTCATCAAGTATTGTGCCGACCACAATATCGCCATCGATTTCGTGCGCCCCGACGGAACGGCCTACGCCAAACTCTATCACTACCAAAGCACTCACAACCGGCTATGGCTTGCTCAAATGCAGCATACCCGTAGCAAACATGCAGCCGCCATTGCCCGGCGTTTGGCCGCTGCCAAAATCAACAACCAACTCAAAACCATCAGGTATTTTTCCAAATATGCACGCAAAACCGATACCGATATAGCGCAACTCCTTCCCGGACTTATTGACGAACTCCAACAAATACGATTACAAATTAAATCACTCCCGCCCGGCGACAACCTTCGCGACTCGCTCATGGGCTACGAAGGAACGGCCTCGGCACGATATTGGCAATGGTTCGAACTGATGGTGGACGAAGAAACCGATTTCAAAGAACGCATCACCCGCGGCGCTACCGACCTGGTCAACCAAATGCTCAATTATGGCTATGCCATCCTCTACCGGCTTGTTCGCGATAGCGTTATCCATCAAGGCCTCCATCCCGAACTCGGCTATCTGCATGCCTACCAAAAAAATAAGGATACCCTCGTTTTCGACCTGGTGGAACCTTTTCGCCAACCTGTGGTGGACCGCGCCGTACTTGCCATGATCAACCGTGGAACCACGCTCAAAACCCACAAAGGACTACTCGACGAACCCACCCGCCGGAAACTTATCACTGCCGTCTATAAACGTCTTGGCCAACACGATAAGTATCTGGGCCAGCGCCTCACTTTCTACGACATTATCCACAAGCAAACCCACTTGCTCAAACTTCACATCACCGGTCAAGCCGCCGAATTCAAACCCTACAAAATCACCAAATGGTAAATCCCCGGCTATGAAACACATGCATCTGATTGCTTACGACATCACACGAAACAAAACCCGCAACAAAGTTGCCGAACTGCTCGAACAATACGGAACACGCATCAACCTCAGTGTTTTCGAATGCATGATCACCCACCGCCAAAAACAAGAAATCGTCCGGCAAATTTCCGAACTCATCAATCCCAAAACCGACAGCGTGCGTATCTACTTTATTTGTAGCGCTTGTTATGCCAAAAGCATCATTATAGGCCGTCCCGATCCGCCCGATCAGTATATGGT
>JALWYR010000011.1 GCA_027003085.1 Flavobacteriales bacterium | reverse complement strand
AACTCACGGTGGTGGTGTCGCCGCTCGTCGCCCTGATGGAAGACCAAAAAGACGGCCTGCTCCGCCGCGGCATTAAGGCCGAAGCACTCACCGGACGCATAGGCCGCGAACGAATGCGCACCCTGCTGGATAATGTGCGATTTGGCGATTACCGCTTCCTGTTCCTTTCGCCCGAACGGTTGAAACACACTTTGGTTCGTAACTTTTTGCCGCACCTGAATGTGGGACTTTTTGTGGTGGACGAAGCCCACTGTGTATCGGAATGGGGGCACGATTTCCGGCCCGAATATTTGGAAATAGGCCCTTGGCGCGAACATTTGCCCGGCGTTCCGTTCCTGGCCCTTACGGCCACGGCTCTGCCCGAAACACGGCATGATATAGCCGAACAATTGCAATTACAGAGCCCGCAGGAATACATTTTGTCGTTCTACCGCGACAATATTTCCTACAACGTAGATTTGACCGAAAACAAATTCCAACGGCTGGGCGAACATCTGAAAAATGCAGGAGCGGCCATCGTGTATGTGGGCACACGCAAAAAAACGGTGGACATTAGCCGGATGCTTCGTGAACAAGGCATCCGGGCCGATTTTTTCCACGGCGGCTTGCCGGCCGAAGACAAAGCCGCTAAACTGCGTGATTGGCTTTCGGGTAAAACCTCCGTAATGGTGGCCACGAGTGCTTTCGGTATGGGTATCGACAAGGCCGATGTTCGCCTGGTGATTCATTTTGACATCCCTTGGACGCCCGAACAATACGTCCAGGAAAGCGGGCGTGGGGGCCGCGACGGAAAGCCCGCCCGGGCACTGGCCCTGATTGACCGTGCCGACCGTGAAAGCTTTTTCCGGCTCCTGGAACTACAAACCCCACCGGTAGAAAAAATCAGAGACGTTTACCGCAAAATCGTAAGCCGCTTGCATGTGGCTCCCGGCGACGGCGAAGGAACCGAATTGGTGGCCGACATCAAAGACCTGGCCCGCCGGTGGGAAATGCCCGTATATACGCTTTACGTATCCCTGCAAATACTCGAAAAATACGGCTTGATTGAATTGGACGAACAAAGTGCCCGTTTGTCGCAGGTGCAAATCCTGTCGGAGCCGGCGGTGGTGTATCAAGTGCTCCAAAACCAAGCCGACGGCAGCTTGCACTGGAAAGTGCTGGAAAACCTGGTGCGCTCGGGCGTGGACATTTTCGATTTTCCGGTCAAATTTTCCGAACGGCGCTGGGCCTATCAATGGGAAATGAAGCAAGAAGACCTGCGCCACGCCCTGGAACGGCTTAAATTGCTGGGCTGGATTGCCTACGAACCGGGCACCGACAAACTGACCATCCGGCTAGCTTTGCCTCGCGACGACGATTATATCAACATGCACGCCTCGGCCATTCGCAAACACATGGACATCAAACGCCGCAAGGCCGAAAAAATGTGGGAATACTTGCAAACCGATACTTGTCGCGTGCAGTTTCTTAAAAAATATTTCCGCGAAGATGACGCAGAACATTTTCGCTGCGGCCGGTGCGACAATTGCCGCCGCAGGAAACAAGCGCTCACACTCCGGCAAGCCGAAAAGCAAATCATTAGACTACTGAAACAGATGGATTATATGGATTTTACCGCCCTGGCCGAGTATATCACCGACCGGGAATTGCTTCACCGTGCACTAACGCGTTTGTTGGACAACCGGCGCATTGGAATGGATGTGCGCAGGATGTATTTTTTGAAGAAATGACTTCTGCCTCGTCAAACTCCGCATTTTTTTGTATTATTATTCAATTTTTGATAAGCGGCGGATGTTATGAACAAAAGAATCGTTCCCGTAGATATTTTTCGCGGTTTGACCATCGCATTAATGATTATTGTAAACAATCCCGGAACCTGGTCGCACATCTACCGGCCCCTGGACCATGCCGAATGGTTCGGTGTAACGCCTACCGATTGGGTTTTTCCGTTTTTTCTGTTCATTGTGGGCACTTCCATAGTGTTGGCCTACCATAACCGGCCTACCGATAATTGGAAAACTTACAGGCGGATTATTTCGCGCACCATAAAACTCATTCTGCTGGGTTGGTTTTTGGCGGCTTACAAATTAAAATCTCCTTTCTTGAAGGATTGGGATCAATTGCGCATTCCGGGCGTATTGTTCCGTATCGGTGTTGTATTCTTTTTTGCCGCATTGATTTATTTGTTTTTCAAATGGCTGTGGAAAAAATCGGGCATAAAAACGGCGCTTGCCTTCCTGCTGGTGCTTATTGTGGTGGATTTGGGATTTTACTGGTATGCCATGATTGGCAAATACGAATTGCAAGGAACGGCACCTGTGGAACAACTCATCCGTGAAAAACTCAACAAAACCGATAATTTGGCCTCGCAAATCGACCGGAAAATTTTGGGCATCAACCACATGTGGCGTCATTGGGATTCCGAAGCCGGCAAGCGCGTGCAAGGGGACTACGACCCCGAAGGGCTGTTTTCCACCATTCCGGCCATTGCCACGGCGCTTTTGGGGATGCTATTGGGATTACTACTGCTTTATGTGCCGGGCGACGGGAGGCGTGTGTTTTATTCCTTGATTTTGGGCGGCATATTGATAGGGCTCGGATTTTTGTGGGAACCCTGGTTTCCGTTCGGCAAAAAACTGTGGACCTCGTCCTATGTGCTCTATATGGCCGGATTGGCCTTTGTGATTTATGCGGTGGTGCATTTCGTTTATAACTTTATTTCGTGGCGTGCCTGGGCTTTTCCGTTTATTGCCTTGGGCATGAATGCTATTGCCGTATTTTTCCTCAACGGGTTTATAGCCAAAACCTTTTATATGCTTAAAATTCAAGGCAAAGCATTGCACTATTGGCTTTATCATTACACCTGGGCCCATTGGTTGGGCAACAACGAGTTGGCATCCTTTATGTATGCATTAAGTGTGCTTGTCTTTTATATTCTTTTAGCCATTTATCTTTACCGGCGTAAAATCTTTTTCAAAGTCTAACGAACATGGCACTGAATTATATTTGGGCGGCTTTTTTCTTGATTGCATTTTTGGTAGCAGTGTTCAAGGCCTTTTTGGCAGGTTATTTCGACCTGGAAACCGACCCGGCAATTTTCAACAAAATCATGGAAGCCATTTTCGGCCGGGCCAAATTGGGATTCGAACTTTCGCTATATCTTACGGGCGTTTTGGCCCTGTGGATGGGGATTATGAAAATAGGCGAACGAAGCGGAATGGTCGAAAAACTGGCTTGGTTGGTAAGACCGTTCTTTCGCAAAATTTTCCCCCAAGTTCCACCCGAACATCCGGCCAACGGGGCTATGATGATGAATTTTTCGGCCAACATGCTGGGCTTGGACAATGCCGCCACGCCTTTGGGGCTCGAAGCCATGAAAGAATTGCAAACGCTTAATCCGAAAAAGGACACCGCCTCCGACGCCCAAATCATGTTTTTGGTGCTCAACACTTCGGGGCTTACCTTGGTGCCGGTGAGCATCCTGGCCCTGCGGGCCGCCCATCATTCGGCCAATCCCACCGACGTTTTTGTGCCCATACTGCTGGCAACCTTTGCCTCAACGCTTGTAGGACTGTTGGTTACCATGTATATCCAACTCAAAAATCCGGTTCGTTGGTTGCGTTGGTTGTTCAGTCCGGTTACTTTGATATACATCGGCTTGGCCCTTTTGGCCATATTGGGGCTTTCGTGGTATTTGCACGGAAAAACGCAGGAAGAAATTACACGGTTTACGGGCCTGTTGAGCAACGGCTTGCTTTTGGGCATTATCATTTTATTTATTGCCGTTGGATTGTTGTCCAAAATCAATGTTTACGATGCCTTTATCGACGGGGCCAAGGGCGGATTCGACGTGGCCGTTACCATTATTCCTTATTTGGTGGCCATGCTTACGGCCATCGGGGCTTTTACGGCTTCGGGGGCGATGGATTTCGTGCTTGGCGGATTGCGCGACTTTTTCGGATTGTTCTTTTCCGATGTGCGCTTTGTGGACGGATTGCCCACGGCCTTCCTGAAACCGCTGACCGGCGGAGGAGCGCGTGCGGCCATGATCGACAGTTGGGAAGTTTACGGCGTGGACAGTTTTGTGGGCCACCTGACTTCGGTGTTGCAAGGTAGCACCGAAACCACTTTTTATGTTTTGGCGGTTTATTTCGGTTCGGTGGGCATCAAAAAAGTGCGCTATGCCGTTTGGGCGGGCTTGGCGGCCGATTTGGCCGGCATCATCGCTGCCATCATCATCACTTACGTTTTTTTCGGGCATTTGGCCTAGGGGGAAATCATGATAATTCATTTATTAACCACAGAGTTGCACAGAGTCCGGCACAGAGTCGCGCAGAGTTTTTATTCCTTTCCGCTACTGTAAATATTGAAGGAGAGTTGTACTGTTACCGGAATAATCTTACATAATATCTATCCTCTGTGTTACTCTGTGAAATAAACTCTGTGCCCTCTGTGGTTTAAAAAATTCTAACCACAGCGTTTCACAGAGTCCGGCACAGTAGCACGGAGCCACACCACAAAGATTTTAACGCTTATTTCCCATGCAAAAGCGGCGTGGTTTGCACGATTTCGATATCGAATCCTTTGAGTGCGGTTTTTTCTTCCTGCGTGCGTGCAAAGGTCAGGTAGTTGACTTTGCGGATGCCCAAGTCGTGGATAATTTGCGCGCCTATCCCATAATCCTTTTCGTCCGGTTTGATGGGCGGAAGTTCGTCCCTGCCTTCGCGGATGTTGGCGGCCAATTGGCGGATACGCGCCCGCATCTCGGACCAATTGCGGCTGTTGTAAACGAATATCACCGTTCCGCGTCCTTGCTCCCGGATGTAGTCGAAAAACAATTGCAGTTCACTGTCGGGGCTATGGCGAAGGATGTGGAGCAAATCAAAACTGTGGGTAATGGAAAACACGCGGACGGGCACGGTATCCTCACGGGTCCATTGTCCGGTGGACAGGGCGAAATGCAGATGCCGCTTGTTGATTTGCTCGTAAACGGTCATTGTAAAATCACCGAAGCGCGTGGAAAAAGGAAATTGCTCCAAGCGGCGAATCAAGCTGTCTTTTTCCAGCCGGTAACGAATCAAATCCTCGATGGAAATGATTTTGAGTCCGTGCGTGCGGGCTATTTCTTGCAATTGGGGCAGGCGGGCCATGGTTCCGTCGGGATTCATAATTTCCACAATCACGCCGGCTGGTTGAAGTCCGGCAAGCCGGGCCAAGTCGATGGCCGCCTCGGTGTGGCCGGGACGACGCAACACACCGCCGTCTTTGGCGCGTAGCGGAAACACGTGTCCCGGGCGCCGGAAATCGTAAGCGGTTTTTCGCGGGTCGATCAGGGCGTGGATGGTTTTGGCACGGTCGGCGGCGGAAATGCCGGTGGTTACGCCTTCGCCTATCAAATCCACCGACACGGTAAAAGCGGTGCCCAAGGGGTCGGAGCTTTGGTCCACCATCAAAGGCAGGTTCAGCCGGTCGGCACGTTCTTCGGTGATGGGCGTGCAAATCAAGCCACGGCCGTGGGTGGCCATAAAATTGATGGTTTCGGGCGTAATTTTTTCGGCCGCCGCCACAAAATCGCCTTCGTTTTCGCGGTTTTTGTCATCGACCACAATCACGATTTTGCCTTGGCGAATATCGTCAATGGCGTCTTCGATACGGTCAAATCCCGAAGCGGGTTCCTGGGTTTTCATCGGCACAAATTTAAGCCAAATTTCCCAGTCGTATCTGATATTTGCGTCCGGTAGGGCGCTGCGCAAGCCGCCTGACGGCGTCTTGCTCCGCGGCTCCGGGAACCTACGGCTTCCAAAGGCCGTCGCCACAGGCCGCGCCTTGTTTCCCTTCGCGGCTTCACAAGCCTGCGCGCCTTGCAAGCGGCGGCGCTTGTCTTGTTCCGCAACTTCGCAAGCCCCTCCGGGTCTTGCTCCGTATGCTTCGGAGCCACCTGCGGTGTCTCCTCGCAGCCCTCGGAGCCCTTCGGTCTCCTCGGGGGGCGGCGAACCCGCTGCGCGGTTTCGCCTTCAATGTTTGCAGTAGCGGACAAGCATAAACCCGGATATTCCAACCAAGGCAGGATGTTCCATTGTGGACGCGCGATTTATCGCGCGCACCTTATTATTGCGCCAGGGATGGGAGCGGTTATGCGGCGTGGGGGCGCGGCATGGTTTGCTGCCGGCGAGCAGGCTCCGAAGTATTGAGGAGACACCACAGCCGGCCCTTAGCAAACCGCCGCGACCCGAGCCGCATTTGAGCGGACAGCCCGGCGGGCGCCACGTGAGCACGCCGCCGGTCGAGCCGGAGGCGATGAACGGCGGCCTGTGCGAACGTGTGCGGCCGGGCGCCCGAAAAAACATTATTCCCGAAAGAAATAGCTTGGCCGTAAAACCGGAAATTCGTATCTTGGCCTTGTGAGCGACTACCGGAAAATTATCGATGAAATCAGGGCGGGGAAAGTCCGTAACGTCTATCTTTTGGGCGGTGAGAATGCCTATTTTGCCCGCAAAATCGAAGCGGCCCTGCCCGATGCCGTGGTGCCCGAAGCGGCGCGCAGTTTCGATATGGCCGTGCTCTACGGAGGCGAAGTGAAGATGGAAGACGTGGTGGGCCAGGCGATGGGTTTTCCGATGATGGCCGAACGCCGCCTGGTGATTGTGCGCGAGGCACAGGCCCTGTTCAAGCAAGCGGCTGCCCAAAATGCGCTGGTGGAATTTTTGAATAATCCGCCCGAAAATAGCGTGGTGTGTATCCGCTTCAACGACAAGCTGCCGGCCAAAATCAAAAAAGCCGCCGGGAAGTCCGAAAACATCGTGGTGTTCGAAAGCAAACGGATCTACGACAATCAATTGCCCGGGCTTATTCGTGAAATCTTTGCCGACTTTGACCTGCATCCCGACCCGCGCGCCCTGCAAATGCTGGCCGAAGCCACCGGCACCGACCTGCTGCGGGTGGAAAAAGAGGCCGAAAAATATGCGCTGTTTTTTGCGCCGGGGTCCAAAATAGGCCCGGCCGACGTGGAAACCTACACGGGCATTAGCAAGGACTACAATATTTTCGAGTTCAAATCGGCAGTGGTTACGGGCGACTATGCCAAGGCCTTGAAAATTGCCGAAATGTTTGCCCAAAATCCCAAGGAGCATCCGCTACTGGCCATTATTCCCACACTCTACGGCTTTTTTACCACGCTCTATGCCTACCACACCCACCCGCAAAAAAACGACAAGCGCAAACTGGCCGCCGACCTGAAAGTGAATCCGTATTTCCTGAACGAATACCATGCGGCCGCCCGCCGCTATCCGTTGCGCAAGGTGTCGGATATTATCGGGGTGCTACGTGAAACCGATTTGGCCGTAAAAGGTTATCCCGGGGGGCAGGCCGGGTATCGCGATATGCTCCATCAAATGCTTTTCCGTATTATGCACTAAATTCCGTATTATGAACAAGGAACGTTACAAAGTTTTTCGCGCCGTCGAAGCCCGGAAACTCACGGGTTTTTTGGACGGATTGTTTCGCCACACCCCGCGCGATCATTATATCGTAAAAATCGTTTCCAAGCACATTCCCAATGAGGAATTGTGGGCGCTGTTGGAAAAATACCGGAGCAAAATAGAATGGTATGTAAAGGAAAAATCCTTGGTTTTTGTGATCGACGACTACGACGACCCCGATACCATACCCGAATGGCTTTCGGTGGCGCCATCGGAATTGGAGGCCTCGGACATCATTGATTTTGAGCAAATTGAGCGGGATTTGGGGTTTTGAGGGGGATATTGATGAATAATAAATTTTTTAGATTACTTCCCGGATAAACAACCATGAGCATCGATAGAGAAAAGCATTACATCAATTCACTAATCAAAGAGCTCCTAAATCAACCCAAAGAAACAGAATGGATTGAATTCAAACGCAATAACAATGACCCGCAAATGATCGGTGAATACATCAGTGCGTTATCCAATTCGGCTGCATTGCATCGGAAATCAAAGGCATATATCATTTGGGGAATAGATAATAACTCCAAGCAAATTGTAGGCACCAACTTTCAACCGTCTAAGAAAAAGAAAGGCGGGGAGATATTGGAAAATTGGTTACTAAGACTATTGGAGCCGAAAATCGAATTTCATTTTTATGAAACCGAAATAGATGCCAAACCTGTTGTATTATTGGAAATTGCTCCGGCATACAGGCATCCTGTCCGATTTAACGGTATTGAATATATACGCTTGGGGGAAATCAAGAAAAAACTAAAAGATCTTCCGGAAAAGGAAAGAACATTATGGCGAGTGTTTGACAACATTCCTTTTGAACGTCAAATGGCTGCCACTGATTTGGACGAACCGGATGTACTGAAACTCCTTGAATATCCTGCTTACTTTGACCTTTTAAATCTGCCTTTGCCCGAGAATCGTAGTGGGATTATCGAAGCTTTGGAAAATGATGAATTAATCGTAAAGCAAGATAATGGCAAGTTCAGCATAACAAACCTTGGTGCGATTCTCTTTGCCAAAGATTTATCCAAATTCATCCATCTAAAACGAAAAGCCATCCGGTTGATTCAGTATGATGGCAATACAAAGCTAAAAACAATAAAAGAAATTCAAGGAAATAAAGGTTACGCCATCGGATTTGAGGGGCTAATTAATTACATCAATGATATTTTACCTTCAAATGAAGTAATTGGTTCAGCTTTTCGAAAATCCGTGAAAATGTATCCCGAGTTAGCCATACGTGAGTTGGTGGCCAACGCCATTATTCATCAAGATTTTTTTCAAACGGGTAATTCTGTAATGATAGAAATTTATGACAACAACCCGTTGTGCATTTTAAATGATACTGGTTTTAATATTATTGATGTTTCTACCAAAGATGAATTTATTGATAAATTGAATAAGAGTCAGAGAAGTAATTTTGGAGAGGATGCGTGTTTTAAAT
>JALWYR010000010.1 GCA_027003085.1 Flavobacteriales bacterium | reverse complement strand
ATTCATGTTTCATACAATAAAAAATCCGTTATTATATTTTTAGGCCGAAAATTATATTTACCTGACAACAATGAAAACTGATAAAAAAATTAAACAAAAAAATAAAAAATATTTTGAAAAATAACACAGAATCTTGCCGGTCCGGGAAACCCGCGCTTCCGGAGGCCAACACCCGGGCCGCGCTTGTCTCCCCCGGGCTCCGCAAGCCGGCAGGCCTCCGCTTCGCTTTGACCTTGGTCTTGCTTCGCAGCTTCGCAAGCCCTTCCGGCGCCGCTTCGCTATGCCGTTGGTCTTGCTCCGTATGCTCCGGAGCCACCTTCGGTGTCTCCTCGCAGCCCTCGGAGCCCTTCGGTCTCCTCGGGAATTCTTTTTTGTCATTCCCGCGAAAGCGGGAATCCAGGGGCGCCGGCTTGTCTTCCTTTGTCATTCCCGTAATGCGGTTTCGCCTTCAATATTTACAATAGGACGTTAATCATAAACCCGTATGTTTCAATCGAAGCCGGATGTTCCATTGTGGACGCGCGATTCATCGCGCGCACCTTATTATTGCGCCAGGGATGGGAGCGGTTATGCGGCGAAGGGGCGAAAGTGTTTTTTGCGCCGACGCTGGGGGCTCCCGGAGGAAGAGACCGCAGCGCCGGCCATGCAAAAACCGACGCACCCGAGCCGTATTTGAGCGGACAGCCCGGCCGGCGCCACGTGAGTGCCGGCAGGCGGGAGGGCGCTCCGTCGTCCCGAAGCGCCTGCCGGTGCGGCGCAGTCGCCACGAACGCGAGCGGCGGGGCGCCCTAATCCACAAAAAAATAACTATCTTGCAAGCGCACGACAAAAGACAATGGATAAACTGCTTTTGCTTTACCGGCTTGCCATTTTGCTTTTTGCCCTGACATTGGCCGCCACCCTTTATCTGACGTGGCGCGACGGTGCCAAAACCGGCCCTTGGCTGTTGAGTGCAGGACTCTTTTTTCTGGTGCTTTTTATCCGTGAAATCCGAAACAAATCAAAATAAACCCTATGAAACACCGTGTGCTTATTTTCGAAGCCGAAGGTGGCAACGACAAATGGTTCGACGGCCACCGCAAAGACACCATTCCCATTGCCAACGCCCTGAAAATCAGGGGCTGGGATGTGGATATTTTTAAATTCCGCGACGAATGGGCCGATGCCATTTTCGACTACGCCAAAGACCGCTACGATGCCTACATCACCCGCGTAAATCCCGGCACCATTCCTTCGGGCGAAAAAATCTTTTTCGATACGCTCCGCCGGCTGTCCGATGCCGGCCTCGAAGGTTTCTCGCATCCCGACGTGATGCAAAACCTGGGCGCCAAAGACGCCCTGGTCAAACTGGTGGGCACCGGACTTGTGCCCGAAGACACCTACGCCTACTACACCGTGGAAGAATTCAAAAAAACCTTTCCCAAAAGTATTTCCTACGGCGAACGGGTGCTGAAACAAAACCGCGGCTCCACAGGTCAAGGCATTTGGCGCGTGCAAGTGATCGACGAACGACCCTACAAACCCGGCGATACCTTGCCTTTGGACACCAAGCTCAAACTTACCGAAGCCGTGGATAACCACGTGGAATACCGCACCTTGGGCGAATTTATGGACTTTGCCGAACAATACATTGTGGGCGACAACGGTATGCTGGTGGATATGCGTTTTATGCCACGCATCAAGGAAGGCGAAATCCGCATTCTGATGGTGGGCGAAACACCCATTTTCGTGGTGCACAAAAAACCCGCCGACACCGAAGACGCCTTTTCGGCCACCTTGTTTTCGGGCGCCAAATACACCTATGACGATCCCCAAGATTGGAAAGAACTGGTGGATTGGTTCCTGGGCAAACTGCCCCAAGTGATGGAACGCCTGGGTGGCTACGATGCACCGCTGATTTGGACGGCCGACTTTATGCTCGACTGGGACGAAAACGGTAAGGACAAATACGTGCTGGGCGAAATCAACAATTCGTGTGTGGGCTTTACTTCCCACCTCGACCGAGGCATTCAGGACAAAGTGGCCCTGCGCGTGATCGAAGTGCTGGAACGGAAAAATAAGTGAGTAGGGAATATTATACTGCCACAACAGCATACCTGAAACCAACCCTCTGTGTTACGCTGTGAAATTTACTCTGTGTCCTCTGTGGTTTGTTCCTTTTAATTTTAACCACAGAGTTGCACGGAGTACGGCACAGAGTCGCGCAGAGTTTTGAAAATAAAAACCAATGGTCATTCGGCTTTCTTCTACTGCAAATTTTTACACTTGGATTTATTAACCACAGGAAATTCTACCGGTAATCCAACATAAAAAAACCACCCGGCCGAAGCCGGGCGGGTGTTGATATAATTACCGGCCGAAGCCGGGCGGGTGTTGATATAATTATTAGATGATTAATTTCCCATACCGTATTCATGCAATTTATCCAAATTGATATTAAAATGCCCATCCGTGATATGTTTTTCTTCGCCGGTTACGCTATGATAGACCGTCATTTCAAACGTACCTTTAAACTTCCGTTTGTCTGGCGACACATAGGTAAACCGGATATACCCCGATCCCGGACGGGTGTACCATGAATAGGTTCTGACAACACCATCAGGATCTGTTTGTTTTACATCTAAGAAAGCACAGGTTCCATCTGGTATATAACATAAATCATAATGTGCCTGATGAAATTCTTGAC
>JALWYR010000009.1 GCA_027003085.1 Flavobacteriales bacterium | reverse complement strand
GTTTTAGTCGTTGGACAAATGTTTGATTTCGTCGATTCGGGCTGCAAAATAACGATTTTTTTCCGGATATTTCAACATCAGGATTTCGTAGGCCTGGATGGCTTTGGCGTATTTCTTTTGTTTGACGTAGAGCCGGGCCAAGGTTTCGGTCATTAGCGAAGCGTTTTCGCGAATGCTTTCGGTAATTTCGGGCGGTGGTTGAAAAGCGGCATCTTTACGCGGTTTGATGCGCGGTTGGGTGGCCAGGAAGCGGTCGATAAGTTCCATTTTGCTGCGGCGCGGGTCTTGGTTGGTTGCACCTCCGGTGGACTGTCGGGCCAAATAGCGCACCCAGGCGGTGTAGGAAAGTTTTTCGGGAGGCGCCGGTGCCGCCGGTTTTTGTTCCGTAGTCGTTGGGGCGGGCGTTTCGACGGTTTTTGGTGAGGGTTTTTGTCTGGCTTGTGCCGGGGTGTCCGGTTTTGTTTGGGGTCCGGGAAAATCAGTGTGCAACCACCGGTAGAGCCAGCCGCGGTCGGCGGTGTGGGCGGCGGTAAGGGGAAGTTCCTTGCGGTAGCGTGGCAGGTCATGGGTTTTGTAATGGTGCAACAAAAGGGCACGTAAGGGTTGAAAATACGGAAACCGGGCCAAAGTGCTTTCCAAAGCATGCACTTCCACCGGGTCGATGCGGCGGGGATTGTCCAGGAGTTCCAAAAAACGTTGTTTGCTTACCATTTGGCCAGGGTGTCGTTAAAAATATCTTGGGTGATTTGTTCCATAATCACTTGATGGGCGTCGGCCTTGACATCGTCCAGGAGTTTGTCGGCCGGAAAATCGTAGTAGTAGGAATAGGTTTTGGTGAAATTGTCGTCGGGGTGTTTTTTGTTGGTAAACTCGATTTTCACTTGCACGTTCAACCGGTTCATAGCGGCTTGCTGGTTGCCTGTGGATGCGGTGGGCGAAACATTGTATTGGGTGATGGTGCCGGCATAGAGCAGGTCGCCGTCATCGGCATAGTCCAGGTTAGACATTTGCCGGATTTTGTCGGTCAGGGCCAAGCGGAATTCTTCGGCAAAGCCGGGCACCACCAAGCTGGCTTGATTGGAAAACGGCAGCACGGTGTAGGTTTTTACATCGGGTTGGATATTGACACCCGAAAACGAATAAATTCCACATCCCTGGGTCAGGACCACGAGTGTCCAAACGGCAAATGAAGCAAGGCGTTTCATTGGAGATTATATTGTTTGATTTTCCGGTAGAGTGTGCGTTCGGAAATACCCAATTCCTTGGCGGCGGCTTTACGTTTGCCGTGGTGTTTTTCCAGCGCTTTGCGGATGAGTTCTTTTTCTTTTTCCTGGATAGACAGGGTTTCTTCGTGCGGTTCGTTGTCGGCCGTGCCGTTTTGTTCGATAATAATCGGCCTGTTAGTTCCGTCGGGAGTCCCGTGATAGGTGGCCGGCACTTGGGTTCCCGGCATATTTTGTGGCAGCGCCAAGGGTTGGCGGTTCATCAATTCCTGGGTTACCACTTTGAGGTTGTCGATGTCTTTTTTGAGTTCGTAGATCATTTTGAAAATCAATTCCCGGTCTTTCCCGAAATCGAACCGGGCGTTTTCGCCCGACACCAAACCGGGCAGGTTCATCCGGTAGTCTTTAAGGTAGGGTCGAAGAATTTCGGGCGTAATGATGCGGCTTTCTTCGAGCACCGACAATTGTTCCACAATGTTGCGCAACTCGCGGATATTGCCGGGCCAATGGTAGCGCATAAGCATTTGTTCGGCTTCGTGGGTAAGCCGCACAGGCGGAATGTGATACTTGTGAGCCACATCGGAGGCGAATTTCCGGAATAGCATGATTATGTCTTCGCCGCGTTCGCGAAGCGGAGGCAAAGAAATTTGAACGGTAGCCAGCCGGTAGTAGAGGTCTTCGCGGAATTTGCCTTCTTCCACCAGCCGGACCAAATCGCGGTTGGTGGCGGCAATGATGCGCACATCGGTTTTTTGAACCTTGGACGACCCCACTTTGATATATTCGCCGTTTTCCAACACCCGTAGTAGTCGCACTTGGGTGGTCAGGGGGAGCTCGGCCACTTCGTCAAGGAAAAGTGTGCCTTTGTCGGCCACTTCGAAATAGCCGCGCCGGCTGGAAATGGCGCCGGTAAACGAGCCCTTTTCGTGCCCGAACAGTTCGCTGTCGATGGTGCCTTCGGGGATGGCGCCGCAGTTGATGGCAAAATAGGGGCCGTGTTTGCGGGCCGAAAAATGATGGATGATTTTGGGAATAATTTCCTTACCCGTTCCACTTTCGCCGGTAACCAATACGGTGATGTCGGTGGGGGCTACACGGACGGCCCGGCGAATGGCTTGCTCCAATTTGGGTGCTTTGCCGATGATGCCGAAGCGTTGTTTGATGCTTTGAATATCCATTTGTTGTAAAAAACTAATCATTAATCACTGTTCCAACGACTTCTCCGCGAAGGGTGGCACTGGTGGCCCCGGTAATTTTGACCGGAACGGTGTCGCCCGGGCGGATGTGTTCGTTGCCGGGGAACACAACCACGGCATTTTGCAGGTTGCGCCCCATCAGTTCGCTATCGGATTTGCGCGAAGGTCCTTCGACCAGCACTTCCACCGTGCGGCCTACAAATTGTTGCATACGTTCGCGGCTGTGTTGTTGCTGCAAGGCGATAATTTCGTTCAGCCGGCGGATTTTAACA
>JALWYR010000008.1 GCA_027003085.1 Flavobacteriales bacterium | reverse complement strand
TTGAAGCGATGCCGGCGCGGCATGGTTTGCTGCCGGCGAGCAGGCTCCGAGGAACCGAGGAGACATCGCAGCCGGCCATAGCAAACCGCCGCGGCCCGAGGCGAATTTAAGCGGACAGCCCGGCCCCGCCAAGTGAACGCGCTGCGATGCGCAGCAGCGCAGCTTGCGTGAACTTGTGCGGGGAGGCGCCCGAAAATGAATACCATAGATTATCAATGGCCAATCCGTTATTTTTGACCATCTTTGTTGGACGATAAAACCGAAAACCATGTCGCAAATCGACCGCTATGCACTCATCACCAACACCATCGTTCCCCTGCGGGCCGAACCGGCCGACGAATCGGAAATTATGACCGAACTGCTGTTTGGCGACACTTTCCGCATCCTGGACCAAAAACGCCAATGGCGCTATATCCGCGCCGACGCCGACGGCTATGAGGGCTGGATCGATGAAAAGGCCTACGTGCTGCTTAGCCATGCCCAACACCAGCGGTTGCAAGCCGAAACGCCCGTCTATTTGCTGGACACCGTGGGCGAACTGGAATGGCCCGGCGGTTACAGTCAAAAACTGGTGAAAGGTTGCCGGCTGCCTCGCTATGACGCCGCTACCGGAAATATTGAAGTGGGCGATATGCGCATGCGCGTGCGGGGGCGCGTGATTACGGGCCGGCACGAACTGTATCGCGTGCTGGAAATTGCGGCATCCTATATGTATGCGCCCTACTTGTGGGGCGGAAAAACCGACTTCGGCATGGACTGCTCGGGGCTGACACAAATGGCTTTCCGCCTGGCGGGCTACTATGACCTGCCACGCAACGCCCGCGATCAAATCCACGAAGGCGAATTGGTGGATTTCGACCGGCGGATGCCCGGCGACTTGGCCTACTTTGCCAGCAAAAGCGGAAAAATCACCCACGTGGGCATCGTGTGGACCGACGGACTGATCCTGCACGCCCACGGTCAGGTGCATTTGGATCCTTTGCAAGTGGACGGCATTTTCAGCCGTAAGTTCCAACGGCTGTCGCATCACCTGGTGGCCATTAAACGTTTGAAGCCGAAAAGCATCATAAGCATGTTTGAAAAAAACGCTTAACTTGGGACTAAAACAATCCGGCAATGAAAAAAATATTGATTCCGTCCGTTCTGCTCGTGGCCTTTGCGGGTTTGGTGGCAGTAAAAAAAATCAAACAAAATACGGCTGACATTACAACTGCCCGGGAAAGGGTGGCCATTGACACCACCGGCGGCTATGCCATGCTCCGGCAACGTTGTTTTATTTGCCACGCACCGGCGGTCAAAGAGGGAATGAACCACGATAATATGCAAGCCCCGCCCATGCCGGGGGTCAAGATGCATTATTTACGTCGGTATCCGCGCAAGGAGGATTTTGTCCGGGCCGTGCGCGAGTGGGTCAAAAAGCCCGACAAGGAAAAATCCCTGATGCCCGGCGCCATTGACAAATTCGGATTGATGCCCGCTTTCCCGTATCCCGATGCCGATTTGGAAAAAATGGCGGCCGTTATCTACGACCGTATCCACATCCCGAAAGGGCATCGCGGCCGGGGCCGTAACGGACGTTGTGGCGGTGGTAAGTGCGGTGGCGGACACTAAATCCGGCCCGAAACCCCACAAGCCGTGCACTTGTATATCCACATTCCCTTCTGCCGGGCCAATTGCAGTTATTGTAACTTTTATTTTTCGGTCAACCGACGGCACGAAGGGCGGTTTTTCGGTGCTTTGCTGGCCGAATTACGTCAGCGGAAGGACGAAATTGCCGGCTACGGTCCGCTACAAACGGTTTATTTGGGCGGCGGAACACCTTCGTTGGCCCGCACGGAACATTTGGAAACGCTTTTCGCAAAAATCCGCAAGACCTTTTCCCCGGCCGCCGGTGTCGAAATCACCCTGGAAGCCAATCCCGACGACATAACGCCCGGGCGCTTGGATTTGTGGAAAAAATTGGGAATCAACCGGTTGAGTGTGGGTATTCAATCCTTCCGGCAGCAGGATTTGGACTTGATGCGGCGTTCGCACACTGCGGAACAGTCGCGGCGGGCATTGGATTGGATTCGCCGGGCGGGTTACCGGAACGTAACGGTGGATTTGATATACGGCATTCCGGGTATGAATATGACGGACTGGGAGGAGCAGTTGGACATTTTTTTGGATTACGGTTTTCCGCATCTTTCGGCCTATGCGCTTACGGTGGAACCGGACACTTTGCTGGACAGGCAAGTGAAGGCCGGTAAGGTGGTGATGCCGGATGACGAAGTTTACGAAGCGCATTTTTTTCTGCTCCGCGATAAAATGCTCCTGGCCGGATTTGAGCATTACGAAATTTCCAATTTTGCCCGGCCCGGATGGTATTCGCGGCACAATTCGGCCTATTGGGAGAGCAAGCCCTATGTGGGTTTGGGGCCTTCGGCCCATTCCTACGACGGCAGGAATTTACGCCGCTGGAACTTGGCCAATTTGCACCGCTATATACGGGGTTTGGAAAAAGCTGAACCCTATTACGAAACGGAGGTTTTGTCGCCTGCCGACCGCTACAACGAATACATTATGACCCGCTTGCGCACCACCCGCGGCGTGGACGAAACGGTGATTGAACGGCATTTTGCCGACTTTTACGGGGATTTTGTCCGGCAAGCCCAGCGATTAAAAGCCCGTGGCGATGTGTGCAAGCAAGGAAATTTTTGGACGATATGTCCCGGGGCGTTATTCCGTTCGGACGGGATTATTGCGGAGATGTTTTTGGTGGAGTAAGGCGAATTTTCCGGTTAGTTTTAATAAGTGGAGAAATTGTTAAACAGAGTAAATCATTCATTGATTCCGAGTTTTTCGGCTTTTTCAAGCCATACATCTGCCAATGTTTTGTCTTTTGGCGTTCCTATACCATAATAGTAACATCGACCTACTTCATAAAAAGATTGGTTGTCGCCCCATAGTGCTGCTTTTACATACAGTTTAAACGCTTTTCGTAAGTTCTTTTTTACACCTGCACCTTTTTCATAACAAACAGCCAGGTCAAAAAGTGCATCCGGGTTGTTTTGTTTGGCGGCTAATGATAAATATTCAACAGCTTTTTTTAAATTTTTCTTGACATATCTGCCGTGTAAATACCAATTGGCCAAAGCGTAAAATGCCTTAGGATTGTTAAGCTTAGCAGCTTTAAGTAATAATTCATATGCATTTTCAAAATCACCGGATTTTGCGATTTTGTAAGCACGTAAATATATTTTGTCGCCTTTCATTTAATAAATGAAATGTGTCTCTCAAACAAAATAAATCAAATCGGGCAGTATTTCTTTTAGGTCGTCGCGAAGGAATTTCATATCGCGTTTTTTGACCACGGCAAGCACCATATAGTCTTTGGGCGGACGTTTGTAATAGACATAATTGCCGATGGATTTACTTACCACCTCGGTGTAACCCCTTTCCAGGTCGCCTTCTTTGAAATCGGTGTTAATGACACGGGAGATGTAAACTTTGAAGGATTTGGAAACAATCATAAAATGAAGTGGTTTTTGGATTTTACGGCCTCACAAATATAAGCAATGTGCGGGAGGAAGTCAATAGTTATGTTGTTTGTGCACACGCCGGTATGTTGTGTTTTGTATGTTGTGGAGATGTTTTGTTGGTTAAGGAATTATATTTCATCAATGCCAATTCCTTTTAAATATTTATATGTTTGATCGTAAAATTTATTAGGTCTAGTATGGTCTGCTTTGCTACCTGAGGGTAGAAAAATAACCATTCCTTGTCTTGATCTAGTAAGTAAAACGCGGTAAGTATTTTTAAGGTATTCCTTCTCAATTTCCTTATTAATATGTTGCCATTTGGTGCCTTTAAAACTTTGATAGTTCCATTCCCCATTATCAATGTAAAAGTTTGCGCCCCATGCAACACATGCCCAATCAATTTCTAAGCCTTGTATGTCAAATTCAGTGGCAACATCTTCAAGGAAATAAGAAGACCTAATATCGGTCTTATCGTTAAGGAACCAATACGGTGCATAAATTTCATTCTTAACATCAATACCAAATGGTCTCAGCCTCCTTGCTCCTGAGGAGCTAATTATACCTATTCGTTCACTCCCTTTTGCCTTATTTTTTAACCATTCTTTGGCCTTGGATAAATCTCTTGTTAGGACAATTGGAAATTGATTTCGAATGGAGGAATATAAATTTTTGGTTTTCTCTTTGTCAAGGTTCAAAAGTGCATGAACAAATTCAGATACTCTTTCTGACCTAAAAGATCTAACAGAAACGGCGAGGTGTAAATCGGGTTCACTTGTTCCATATTTTATTAACCAATTTTTTGTTTCTTCTGATTTAAGGTAATTATCACTTTCTAATATTGAATTTGAATAGTGGATATGCCAGTCTTGAAAACGAAATTTTAGTGCTCTTATCCATTCTTCTATTCCTGCTTCACCGGTATTTATTTCCTGACCGCCCCCAATTAGACAAACAATCGTGCTCCAATCTCTATGCCTATCCATTATATTAATCAGAAATTCGGGTTCTGACATGTCGAAATTTTCAATGCCTTTTTTTCGCTTCATAAATGAAGCAAGTTGATGCTTAGTCCAAGCTCTTTGAGCTTCATCAAACACAATAACTTTCTCAACAGGAGCTTGTTTAGAAACAATATTATCATCCCGAAAATGATGAATATTTTGAATAAATGTATTTGCTTTGATGGCAGCGTCCTTTTTGGTTAACTTATAGCCATTTTCTTTTGCAGTTTCAACTTCGTCTCTTGTAAGAGCTTCTCTTAAAACTTCCACTAATGGACCATTTCCCGATAAAAATACAGCATGTTCATCCACGTCTGTTTTCATTCGTTCCACAGCAATATTTAAGCCAGCAAGGGTCTTTCCAGCACCAGGGACACCTGTAACAAAACAAATTGATTTAACTTTTTTTGATTTTGAATTTTCAATAATTGCATTTATACGGTTAGATGTTTTTGATAAATTAATAGCACCGGCATCAGACCTAGTAATTTCTTTTACATTATGACCTTTATATAATGCTTGTGCAGCTTCAACAATGGTTGGTGTGGGTTTATATATTGAATTTTCCCAGTTTTTTGTATCAATGGCCGGTTTGGAAAAATCTACATACTGATTGAATATGTCTTTTAAATTGTTTTGGTTTGCTTTCGCAGCGGTTTTATGTTTGATTACGTTGTCAGAGATTTCAATAATTTCATTTGCATTAGTGGCTAGAAGGATGGGTATCAATTTAATATTATGACTTCCTTCATGAAAATTTTTTAAATCAATGGTATAATCGATAACTTGTTCAATAGCATTTTTATCATAGTTACTATATCCAATTTTGAATTCTAAAATAAAGGCTGTGTCATGTATAATTATAATATTATCAACTCTTTTTCCCATTCTAGGAATCGTAAATTCAAAGTATATTTTCCCATCAAAATTTTGTAATTGATTTTTTAAAACTTGAATTTGTTTTTTCCAAGCATTGATTTGCAATTCAGATAAAGAACTATTTGAGTGATTAGCGGTTAATTTTCCGAGGATACTGGATTCGGCCTCTTGTAAGAAATTTTTAATAGTGTCAGAATAATACGAACGTTCCATCCCATTATCTTAAAGTTTGTGTAGAATTCTCTCAAACAAAATAAATCAAATCCGGCAGGATTTCTTTTAGGTCGTCGCGAAGGAATTTCATATCGCGTTTTTTGACCACGGCAAGCACCATATAGTCTTTGGGTGGACGTTTGTAATAGACATAATTGCCGATGGATTTACTTACCACCTCGGTGTAACCCCTTTCCAGGTCGCCTTCTTTGAAATCGGCGTTAATGACACGGGAGATGTAAACTTTGAAGGATTTGGAAACAATCATAAAATGAAGTGGTTTTTGGATTTTACGGCCTCACAAATATAAGCAATATGCGGGAGGAAGTCAATACCAAGCTGAAAATTTGGTGATTACGAATGAAAAAATTCATCCATCAAGCACATTTTCCGTCCATTCACGGAAGCGGTATTCCGGGAAGCGTTCGCGCAAGCAATCCAGGGTTTTGGGGCGGGCGGTAATAAGGATTTGTAATTGCGGCATTTGACAAGCCGTTTCGAAAAGCGGTATCCATCCTTTGCCCTCACATTCCAAGGGGCCCATTTCGTCGATCAAAAGCCAGGTGGCTTGTTCCAAGGCGGTCAGGAGCATCGCTGTGCAATTTTCGAAAACCGTAGCATTCAGGTTGAACCGTCCCACCCGGAGGTTATGGTCAAAAGGTTGGTTGCGTGAAGCCAAAGGAAACACCTGCCCGCCGGTGCAATGAAGTTCGTAACCGGTGATTTGGCCGTTTTCATAACGGGCCAAGGCCAAAAAGCCGGTTATTTTTTGCGGGTGATATTCGGCTTGCAATGCTTGATATATTTGCTTCAAACGCGATGTCTTTCCGCTACCCGAAGGGCCGGTGATGTAGAAAATGTCTCGTTGGTTATGCGCTTTGTTGATGTTTTGAATCACCGCGTCGATAAGTTGCAAACTACGTCGAAGCACGGCCAAGGGCTTTACCCAACCGGATTTTTGCCGGCCCATATAGGCCAAAACGGACGGTAAAGTGCCTGTGGCCGATTGCAGAGCGGAAAGCAATGGCGCATAGCCGCGACGTTCGAGCAAGTGCCGGACGATGGGATTGCGCAATTCGGTGCCAACGGCCGTGAGGATGGAAACCAACAAAACGGCACGGAGCATCATTTTGAGCCCGATTTGCAAACCTTCCTTTTTGTCGGACCAAAGCCAAAGGGCGAGCAGGGCTATCAGCAGTAATTGTACCCAAAAAAAGGGTTTATTGAGTTTGCGTAAACCTTTGCCATAGCGGTAAACCAAAAATATTTCATACAGCACCACTGCCGGCCACATGTAGGAAAACGGAAAAAATTCCAAGCCCGCCAAAAAGAAAATCAAAGCCGCCAAATGGAGGATGATAAATGTCCGGTGATACCGGAAGCGCCCGGAAACCGCGAAAATATCCGGCCCGTGGGATGAAATCCGGGGTATGGATTCAACGGAAAGTTTCGTTTGCCAAGCGGTTCGCGCTAAATACAAGCCCGTGTAGGCCGCCGAAATGCCGGCCAATACATACACCGCACCTATGGCCGCAAACAATGCCGCAGGGCTCAGATGCCAACCGGTGGAACGCATAAGGGCGAAATAAAGGTTTTTGAGCACCAACCAAATATCGGTTCCGTAAATGAGCAGAATACTGACCAGTTTGTGTAAAATGGCACTGAACATTGCCAAAACACCCGCCAAGGCAAAGGCCGTAAATCGGTAGCCCAAAAGCCGGGTAAACCATTCGAAAATCAATCCTTCGAGCAAAATACCCACCAACGGGCCCAGAATAAAGGTGCTTGGCATCAAGGAACGTAACAAGGCCGTAACCAAGGCGGCGCGCCAAAAAAGCCCTTTTTGGGGATAGCGCCGGGCAAAGGCCGTAAGCAAGGCCACCGAAAAAAACGTAAGTGTGGTGCCGGCAAAGGGCAAGCGGAGTGCGTGAAGGAAAGTGCCCAAAATAATTTCAAAGGCCGCCCAGATGCTTCCGATGGCCGCGGCGCGCGTCCACAACAGGCGGGTGTCCTTATTCATTGCAGATTTTGCGGTCATCGGGCGTGTTTAGGTTGGCAAAATAGGGCTCCCATTCGGGGTGGACAATGATTTGGGTGGGAATCCGGTCAAGTAAGGAATAAAGCCGGAAGTCGTTCCGGTCGATTTGGCGTTTAATCGCATTCAAGGCCGATTGGCGAAGCACCAAGGGAAGCGGATAAATCCGCCGGCCGGTTTGCACGGCCAAAGCCGAAGCGGATGCCGGTATCATTTCGACCATTTTCCTTAATAATTCCGCTTGGAGCAAAGGCATATCCACGGGAATGAAAATCAGGGTTTCGGCAGGGATTTGTTCCAGGCAGGAAGCGATTCCGCCCAAAGGGCCTATACCGGCATAATGGTCGGAAATACGAGAGATGCCGGAAGGCAAATCGTAGGATCTATCCGGTGCGGTGCTCACATACACCGGAAAACCGGTTTGCACGGCCGTTTGCAAGGCAATATCCAGCAAAGTGGTTCCACGACAAGGCAAAAGGGCCTTGTCGGTGCCCATACGGCGGCTTTTTCCGCCGGCAAGAATGACCGTGGCAACGGGAATCATAAGAAAATACTTTTACAGGGCTAAGATAGCAAGATTGCGTGTGGAAAAAAATGCGTGTCATATTTTAAAAAATTCCACTTGTTATTCTGTATTAAAAAGTTAAGTTCTGAGGTTTTTTTACTATTCATACCAACCCGATAATTGTAAGTAACAACGCTCTTCCAGTTTACTATCGGCATCTTCGGGTTTCCACCATCTGGCCAAAGAAATCCTAGTCAGCGTTCCAGCTGGTATAATTTTTTTGGGTGCAGGAAATCCCACGTAAACCAAACGTTTATTTGTTGGTTCATTCATAGATCCATAATAGTAGTGCCTTTCATCTTCGGCTAGTATTAAATTCCTGTCGGGGATCCAAAATCCAACGCTATTTTGTGGAATACCTTGTGAATTTATATAACCACTTCCATTGTTTGTCCAACGAAGTAGTCCATCAAAAATTCTATTAGGATCACCGTGATAAATCTTAACGCCGGAGTTTAAAATAACCTGCTGGATATTTTGAATTCTGTAATCAAAGGAACGGGTAATAACTATTACGTCTTCGATGTGCGGAGGAACTAAATTTTCCACTGGAATAAACTCCAAGTTCCAAATATCGCCAATGTTAAATGGAGTATCAATTGGTTGATCCCAATTTCCGGGATTTAATAGTCGTATAAACTTGTTATTTTCTAGCACCAATCCTCCCACGCAAGCCGCATTTCCTTTTCTTGTTTTTGATGTTATTAGTACTTTCATATTATATGTGACCCGTTGTGCATTATAAAAATATGATAAAAAGTCGTTCATGTTACGAATAAAATTCGTATATTTAGTTGTCAATCCATAAATTAAAT
>JALWYR010000007.1 GCA_027003085.1 Flavobacteriales bacterium | reverse complement strand
GTAACCCGGTGAAATTTTAATAAAAATACCCTCTGTGTAACTCTGTGAAATTTACTCTGTGTCCTCTGTGGTTATAAAAAAAATTTTGACAGTTGATAATCAATCTATTGGTTAATTGCCAATAAACCGGTTTTTACTCCAAGTATTTACCCACAATGGGCATGCGGCGTCCCATGCCGAAGGCCTTGGGCGATACGCGCAGGACGGGAGCCAATTGGTAGCGCTTGAATTCGTTGCGGTTGACCATGCGCAAAATGCGTCGCACCAAAGCGGCATCGTAACCTTGTTCGATAATGTCGGAAGGACTTTTTCGTTCTTCGATATACAAATGCAAGATAGGGTCCAAAACATCGTAGGGTGGGAGGGTGTCGGTGTCTTTTTGTCCGGGGCGTAGTTCGGCCGAAGGCGGTTTGTCCAGGATGTTTTGCGGAATAATTTCTTCGTTGCGATTGATATAACGGGCCAATTTGTAAACTTGGGTTTTATACACGTCGCCCAAGACCGATAGCCCGCCTGCCAGGTCGCCATACAAAGTTCCGTAGCCCACGGCCAGTTCGCTTTTGTTGCTGGTGTTGAGCAAAACGTGGCCGAAACGGTTGGAAAAGGCCATCAGGTAAATCATGCGGATGCGGGGTTGGATATTCTCTTCGGTAACATCGAAACCCGGTCCCAAGTGGGGGCGAAGCACATCCATGGTGGAGTCGAAAACCGGAGTAATGGGCAAAGTTTCGGCATTGATTCCAAGATTTTGAACCAAGGCCTTGGCATCGGAAACGGAACTTTCCGACGAAAATTCCGACGGCATCAACAGGGCCGTAATGTTTCCGGGACCCAATGCACGGGCGGCAAGTGCAGCCGTTACGGCCGAATCCAATCCGCCCGAAAGGCCCAGAATGGCCGTTCGGAAACCGATTTTACCGAAGTAATCACGTATGCCGGTAATCAAGGCATCGTGGATAAGGGAAATTTTTTCTTTGGGCCGTTCGTTGTCTTGACCGGGCAGGGAAAATTCATCCGTGTCGAAAAAATCCAGTTTTTCTTCGAAAAAAGGGAGTTCTTTGCGGATGTTTCCTTCTTTGTCGATAACCAGCGAACCGCCGTCGAAAATCAAATCGGTTTGGGCCCCGGCATAATTGACGTAAACAATGGGCAAATCATAGGCCTGCACATTGGCCCGCAGAACACGGATGCGTTCGTGTGCGTGCCGGTAGTCGAAGGGGGAGGCCGATAGGTTGATGATAATATCCGGCTTCCGGGTCATAAGTTTGGCCATGGGGTTGATGGTGTAAAGCGGATTTTCGTTGCCCAAATTCCAAAGGTCTTCGCAGACGGTAACGGCCAACCGGAGGCCTTCGAATTCGACCGTGTTCCAGCTTGCGGCGGGTTCAAAATAACGGTATTCGTCAAAAATATCGTAGGTGGGTAACAGGGTTTTGTGCTGGCGGTGTAGTTCTTTTCCTTGGTAAAGCAAAACGGCGGTATTGTGCAGGTCCTTGCCTTCGGGTTGGGGATTGGGTGTGGGAAGGCCTACCAAAATACCGATGTCGCGGCTCAACGGTTTGAGTTGTTCCAAAACCGCTCCTGCCTGCTGCACAAAATCTTCGAATTCCAAAAAATCCCGTGGCGGATAGCCGGTGATACTCAGTTCGGGAAAAATGACCAGACGTGCGCCACCTTCGCGGGCCTGTTGCACATATTGTTTGATTTTCCGGGCAGTGCCTTCGAAATCGCCGATGGTAACATTGATTTGTGCCAGCGCTATTTTCATACACGTATACTTACCCTGCAAAGGTAAGACAATTGCCATTATTCGTGGAGCATATCCAACGTAGACACTTCGGATGAATTAAGGGTGTCAACAGGTTGGCCGATAAGCAGTCCGTCGTCGAATTCCCTAATGGGAAGTCCCATAAATATCCGGAGAATTTCCTGTTTGCGAGCTTGGAATTTCCGGAAATCGAAACCGTAGAAATAAACCACCAGGGCATCGCCGCGACCGACTTCGGTGCGAATTCTTTCCATTTGCCGGTCAAAACCGGGGTTATGGCGCAGTGTCATACGATGGTAATGGTCGGGAAGGTCGAAGAGCCTGTTATAGTGCGGAACATCCAATTTGATAATATCGATGGCGTTGGAATATATTTTTTGCGGGCTATGTTGTAACTGGCGAATGATGTTGGTGTCGTGAATTCGTATAACATCGATTTCGCCACGAACGAAGGAACGCGAATACCAAACAAAATGTACCGTGTAGGATAACATTAGCAATACGGCTAACAGGCTTGTGGCCCAGCCGGGTTTTTGCCGGTTGAGCAGGATGGTCAATAAAATCAGCAGAATAATAAAGAGGGGCGAAAAAATACGGTTATCCATGGGCGTGGTATAATCGGCCCAAGTAACGGCAGCCACGACAAACAAAAAGTAGCCGGCAAGAATAATCAACAGCAGCGATGAATAACGATTGACACGAATATTATTCCGGCTTTTCCAAACCAGGAATAATAATAGCAAAGAAACCGGCCCTACAAGCCAAGGCGTTAATCCCGGGCTTAGCCAATTGGCCAGGGTAACGGCCAATTCCTTGAAATGTTCCTTACCCGGCGGGTGAAAAGCCATCTGCCGTCCGAACAAACCCGAGCCGCTTTGTACGACTGTCCATTGCCACGGCCCGAATAGAAACAATATAGGTACTAAGTAGGCGAAGAAATTTAGGAACCTTTTACGACCGGCAAGAAGCAACCATAATGCAATGGGCCCTGCAATACCCATGGCGGCGTAGCGGGTAAGGAGCATAAGTCCGGAAAAAATCCCGGCTAACATGAGATATGGAATTTTATCGGTTTTGAACCATTTGGTCAATGACCAAAGTTGTAGGATAAAAATGGCCAGGAACAAGGGTTCGGTAATAATGATTTGATGCAAGGGGTAAAGCCACGAAAACAGAAAAAGAAGCACTGCAAAGTGGGTCCAAAATTTCGAAATTTGTAAAAGTAGCAGGGTGCGGCAAAGAAAATAAGCCGAAATAAGTAGCGACAACAATCCGGTGATTCGTGCCAAGAAAACATTTTGACCTGACAACGAAAGTAGCCAAGGATACAAGGGCGGATAAAACGGGTAAAAAATAAAATGCCCTTCGTGCCAAATACGGAAGCCCTTGCCTTGTGCCACATTGTGGGCCAATTCAAGGTAAATACTGCTATCGCCGAAAATAAGCATGCGTTCCGTTAACCACCAATAATGAATGCCTGCTCCGGTAAGTATGAAGACAGTTACGAACGGAAATATGTGGCGACGAATAGAAATGGGCGTTTTTTTTGCAAATGTAAGGGAATGGTCTGCTATTTTCAAACGTAAAAAATTTATAAAAATTAACATAAAAAATTAATTTGAGTAACCCGAGTTACCGACAAAATCAATTTTTTTCTTCGGTAAAGTGTGTGCTTAGTTGCGCATTAAGGTGTTCGATGTAATCCATGATGGCCTTACGCCCCAGCCCCGAGACCGACGAACTGACAAAGTAGGGTGGCATACTTACCCACTGATGCAGTATTTCGGTTTGGTAGGCTTTGATTTGTTTGGCCAATTGATTACTGGAAAGTTTATCGGCTTTGGTAAAAACGATGGAAAACGGAATTCGGTTACGGCCAAGCCATTGCATAAATTCGAGGTCAATTTTTTGGGGTTTGAGGCGCGCATCGACCAGCACAAAGGTGTTGATCAAGTTGTTGCGTTCTTTGAGGTAAGAACGAATCATGCGTTGGAACCCGGCACGGTTGGCTTTGGATGTTTTGGCATAGCCGTAGCCGGGCAAGTCGGTCAAATACCATTTGCCGTTGATAAGAAAATGATTGATAAGTTGCGTTTTTCCGGGAGTTGAAGATGTTTTGGCCAAATTTTTTCGCCCGGTGAGCATATTAATGAGCGAAGATTTACCCACATTGGAACGGCCGATAAAAGCGTATTCGGGTTTATTTCCAGGAGGTAAATCCTTGATTTCCTTACTACTTTTGATAAATTCCGCTTTGGTGATTTTCATAGGAGCAAAATTAAAAAACTTACGTAAGTTTGCACGATTTTTTTGGCGCGGTTTTTGTTAGAATGCAAAACCGGCTTTGCCGAAAAATTTTATATTAAAGAAATAACAAAAATAGTTTATGATAAAACAAAAAGAATTATATTTGCAATCAAATAAAAAAGCTAATAGCAGAATGAAAAGGATAATAAGACCCACTCCGATTAATGAGGAAATCAAGTTATTTCCTTATAAGACGATCATGAGTAAAACCGACCCCAAGGGGATCATTGAATATGCCAATGATTATTTTGTCGAGGTTTCGGAGTACAAAGAATGGGAACTGATGGGGCAACCGCACAATGTGATTAGGCACCCCGATATGCCCAAAATCATTTTCAAAGTTTTGTGGGATCGTCTTCAAAACAAGCAAAACATTCATGCTATTGTAAAGAATCTTGCCAAAAGCGGACGTTATTATTGGGTGGTAACGGACTTTAAATGGAAAGAAGACGAAAACGGAAATATTATCGCCTATTATTCGCGTCGTAAGGCCATTCCCGAAAATGTAAAGCATTTTTTTGGCGAATTATATGCCAAGTTGCGTAAATTGGAAGATAAGGGCGGTATGGAAGCATCGGGAGCTTACCTGCAAGGGTTTTTGGATGAAATGGGAAAAACTTATGATGAATTGGTTTTGGATTTATTCGGGCTTTCCGAAGATAAACTGATGAGTTATATGCGAGCGGAGATTAATGACGAAGATATGATGAAGGGGCGAGGTTCGCAAGAAATAAATTTCAGTGCAGAGGAAGCGATCCGAAAAACGACCAAAAAAGGAATATTCGGGAAATTGTTCGGCTAGGCCGGATTTTGACAATCGTTTGAAATTTGCCGGTAAAGCCATATTTTTGCCCCTATTGTTGAAAAACTAAGATCGATGGAATTGGAAAAAGGATTATCACCCGACATAACTTTGGTATGTAAATTGGGAAAAGATGGAGTTATTCGTTATATCAACAAACCTTACACCGATATAACCGGATATACGGAAGCCGAAGTTATCGGAAAATCTCATGAAATTTTGCAAGACCCGCATTTACCCGCGGTAATTTCCAAGCGTATTTGGGAAACAATCAAGTCTCATAAACATGCTTATTTCGCCTCAAAAAATTACACCAAAAATAACGAATTCTTTTGGACGGTAGCAGATATACATTCCCGGATGCATGAAAACAAGCCAACGGCTATTTTCATTCGCCGTAAATTTTTACCGCTTGAAATCCGTTCGGAACTCGAACAATTGTTTCAAATACTTTATGAAATCGAAACACATGGTGGCGGAGAAAAAGTGGCGCAAAAATACTTGGAAGGTTGGTTTGAAGACAGGAATGTAAGTTGTCTATCCGAATATATTATGAATAAATTCGGAGGTGAGAAAAAATTGGCCGAATATATGAATGCCGAAATTCCGCTGAAAGAACTCTTCAAGGTCGATGCGCGTGAAATGGGTATCGATGAGATTCTTAAAACCGTAAAGAAAAATAAGAAACGTCGTTTCGGTTTATGGTAAAACCGTCCGGAACGTAATAAAATATTTCCGATATGGAATGTGTTCAACTCAGTGTTTACGATACGCTTAAAGTCCGTCTTAATGAGCAAGGGCGTATTATTTTTGCCGATGATGCTTTTTTGAAATTTACCGGTTTGTCCATTGATGATTTGGTGGGAGAGCCGTTCAAAGTGCTATTCGAAAAGGATTTTCAGGAAGGTGGTTACGACCAGATGATATTTCCTTATATGGTGCAAAAGAAAAAATTTTATTTTCTGATGAGTGGACGCATGAAGGATGGAAAATGTTATTGGGGGATAGTCCGGTCATCCCAATATTATACCAAAGGGAGCCAACAACCCAAATTTTTGATCGAAATTAAAATGTTGCCGGAACAATCTGCCGAAATGGTAGCGGATTTATTTGGTAAATTGATTGAGATCAAACGCAATGCCGGTGCCGAATATGCCATTAAGTATTTCCAGGGATATTTGGAAGAAAACGGCATGAACTTTGAAAATTTCGCGTTGAAGGTATTGGGTATTAAAGAGAAAAAATTAGACAAATACTTTCAAATTTAGTCCGAAAGGTCCAAATTGTATTTCTTCATCAATTTTCGCAAGTTGATCAAGGCATAACGCATGCGGCCCAGCGCCGTGTTAATGCTTATGTCACACATTTCGGCGATGTCTTTGAAAGGAATATTTTCATAAATACGCATGCGGAGCACCCGTTGTTGTTCGGGCGGTAGTTCGTCGATTAGTTTGCGCACCCGGTCGATGGTTTGAAGGCGCACCAATTGGTTTTCGGCCGTGCTGTTGTCGGGCAGGACGTCGAAAACCGAAAATTCTTCGGTGTCGTATTGGTTTTTTTGTCGTTTCTGACGGCGGAAGTGGTCGATGATCATATTGTGGGCAATGCGCATGAGCCAGGCGCCGAAACGCCCTTTTTCGTTGTAGCGATTGAATTTAATGGTGTCGATAACCTTGATAAAAACTTCCTGAAAAATATCCTGCGCCAAATGCGGATCTTTGACCCGGTTCATTATGTAACCGTAAAGCTTATGCTCATAGCGCGCCATCAAACGCGAAAAAGCTTGTTCGTTACCACCGGCATAGCTACGTATCAACTCCGCATCGGAGATTTGCACTTCTTTCATAGGATGTAATTTTGCAATACGTAGCTCTTTTACATAGGCAGCCGGTTTTTATTTAAGTTCAAAAATAGTAAAAATTTTTTATTTCTGACAAGTGTAGGATTTTTTCTTGTATTTCAGTGGGCCAATCCCTGTTCCATGATGGTTCCCTATTGTAACATTGCCTTGATGGCTTGATTCACGGATAACGGCCGGGCTCCCCGGCGAGCGGAGTGAGACTGACGCGGAGCCGCAGGCGGAGCGCGCAAGCTCCCGGAGTAGCGCGGGAAAACAAGCGCGGCCTGTGTGTTGGCCGCCGGAAGCAAAGGTTTCCCGAGCCGGCAAGGAGACCCGAAGGGGCTCCGCCGCCTGCGAAGGCAGACCGAAATGGGCTGCCGGAGCCGCCGAGGAAACCGAAGGGTTCCGAGGCCCGCGAAGCAAGACCAACGGCAAAGCGAAGCGGAGCCGGAAGGGCTTGCGGAGCTGCGAAGTGAAACGCCGCAAGGCGGTTCACGGAGCGCCGGAGCGAGACCGTCAGGGCTCGCGGAGGGCGGAACAAGACAAGGGGCGCCGGCCCCGCGCCTTCGGCGCGGGGCCGGCGGCGCAAAATCGAGGGGATTTTCCCGGTCAAGGTGTTGAATAAACGCTAAATTCCGCATCCATACATTTGCCGCTGATATTTTGCGCCGCCGGCAGCGGAATTTTCATTCCGCCGCCGGCGCCCCGACGGCTTGTGGAGCTCCAAAAAATATTGTCAAAAAAGCGAAAGCGAAACGCTCAGTTGCAAACCCTTGTTGGGCGGAACATAACGACACACACCGCCCACACACACCAGTCCGCCGCGTTGGCGTCCGTAGCCCAATTGCAAGCGGTTGCCACCTTGGGTATAAACCAAGCCGGCATTGTAATAGTGAATGCCCGTGTAGCCGTAGTTATACATATCGGTCAGGAAAAATCCGTAGCGGCCGTGCAGGTTGAATTCCAATCCGGCGGCAGCCCAGTTTTTTTCATCCTGTGCTGTCCACAAATGTTCCAGTTCCAGGCGCAAGGATGTGGCGCCTTGGATCCGGTAAGTCCAATCGGTTACGGCCGTGAGGGCGCGCACGGTTTCGCCGTGGCCTTCCAGCAGGCGCTGGTTGTAGGTTTGATGCATAGCGAAAAAGGCGGTTTTCCACCGGCGCGAAAGTTTGCGTTTCACTTCCAAATTAATGTCGCGGTAATAAAGCGGGCCGGCTTGCCAAAACGGCCGGCGGTAGATGCCGCGTTGGGGGTAAAATTCGGCATTCAAGCCGTTCCATTGCGAAGCATTGACCGATATGATAGTGCCATAGCGGCCGCCCAAACGGGTTTTGCGTTTGAGCTTGAAAACGGCGTCGGCCTGTCCGCCGATTTCGCCCACCGTGCCGTCGGCAAAGGAAATACCTTGGCGCACGGAATAAACGTAGATGGTGGCCAAAGGATAGTCGTGTTGTTTGATAAGTGCCGGCACGTAATTTACCGTTCCTATGTTGTAGGGATTGCCTTGGAGGTCGCGGCGGGCATACATTTGGAGGTTTTCGGTCCGGCGAAGCGTCAGGTTGATGCCCAGTCCTTTGCGCGCATAGCCGGCATTGAAAATGTAGGCATCGCCATCGAAAAGGACGCGGTCGTTGAGCACGCCGTTGGCATAGAGGGCATCGGGTGTTTTGTAGTCGTATTCAAAACTCAAATCCCAAGGCCCGTAGCTGAGCCCGGTTTGCAGGCCGTAGAGATTTACGTTGGCCGGCACGGCATCGTTTTCGGGCGTGTAGTAGCGCGTAAGGGCCGTGGCGTCGAAACGAAAACGAAAGTTATCGAAGGCCAACTCTTGATTAAGGTTCAATAGACCGATAAAACTTTCGGCATAATCGATACCGGTGCGCATATTGCCGGCGATGAGTTTAAGGCGGGTGTTTTTACCGGGGCGGTATTGCAAATCAACACCGCGCAAGGCGTTGTCCAAGCCCAATTGCTTGTCGTTCCAAGTGCGAAATACGCTTCCGCTGCCGGTTTGGTCGTAAACGGTTCCGGCACGCAAGTCCCAGGCATCGTGCGCATAGCGCACATACCAACCCAAAAAATGCTTTTCCAGTCCGGGGTTGAAACCTATCAAGGCCTGCGGCAAATAATATTCGGCCGAAAGTCCGGCTTCCCAATCACCGGAACCGCCGTGCAAATCCAGGTAATGCATACTGCGGAACGCACCTTCGGGCGCACGGAAATGCAGGAGGGTATCGGTTTGGTAATATTGCCAAAGGGCATAATAACTTCCGCTCAGTTGTTGGGACCGTCCACCGGCCCACCACAGCAGGGCCACCACCGTCAGTATGCGTGTATATTTCATG
>JALWYR010000006.1 GCA_027003085.1 Flavobacteriales bacterium | reverse complement strand
GTTTCCACTTTACCCACAGGCACGCGGTATTCGCCCAGATTGGACGGCATGCGTTCTTTGAGCCGGTAGGCGTTGAGCGGCTCGATGATAAAGGCCGGTTCGTCGGATTCCAGCACGGTGTTATACATTCCGGCGGCTTGCACAAAGTTACGCGGCACCAGGAAGTTGATTCCCCTTAGCAAATGCAGGTAACCGCCCATTTCGGAGCCCGCATGCCAGATGCCTTCGAGCCGGTGGCCGCGGGTGCGCACAATTACGGGTGCTTTTTGGCGGCCGAAGCTTCGGTAATGCACCGTGGCCAAATCGTCGCTCATGGTTTGCAGGGCAAAAAGCACATAGTCCAAATACTGAATCTCGGCTATGGGGCGCAACCCGCGCATGGCCAGGCCGATGCCTTGGCCTATGATGGTGGTTTCGCGAATGCCCGTATCGGCCACGCGCAGTTCGCCGTATTTTTTTTGGAGGCCTTCCATCCCCTGGTTCACATCACCGATTTTGCCGGTGTCTTCGCCAAAGGCCAAAAGTTGAGGATATTTGGCAAATAGTTTATCGAAATTATCGCGCAAAATAATGCGGCCGTCCACCAAAGGAGCGTCCTTGTCGAACGCAGGCGGAATGGGTTTGATGTTACGTGCGGCCCTTGGCGTTTCCGACCACAAGTATTTGTCGTAGCGGATGCTTTGTTGTTTCATCCAATCGTTGAGCCATTGGTGGAGCTTCCGGGCCGGTTCATGATCTTCGCCGGCCATCAACACCAGGGCGCGGCGGGCCGCCCGGCCGATGTCGCGGCGAATGGGTTCTTTGATTTTGGCCAATTCCAAGGCCAATTGTTCCACTTGGGCTTTGCGGGCCGTATGTTGAAGTGCTTGGCCCAGGATTTGGACCACCTCTTTTTTTTCGGCTTTCATGGGCGCCGTAAATTCGGTCCAGGCCTTTTTGGCGGCTTCTTTGGTGCGCTTTTTGGCTTCGGCTTCCACTTGGTCCAGCGTTTGGGCGTCGGCCAGTTTGTTGTCCAAAATCCATTGGTGCATTTTGACCAGCCCGTCGTGTTCTTTTTCCCATTGCAAGCGTTCGGGCGACTTGTAGCGTTCGTGCGAACCCGAAGTGGAGTGCCCTTGCGGTTGAATGAGTTCGGTAACATGGATAATCACGGGCACGTGTTCTTCGCGGGCGATTTTTTCGGCCTTTTCGTAGGTTTCGATCAGGGCGGGATAGTCCCAGCCGCGCACGCGGAAAATTTCGAATCCGTCGCCTTTTTCGTCCCGTTGAAAGCCTTTCAATATCTCGGAAATGTTCTGCTTGGTGGTTTGGTCTTTGGCGTGCACCGAAATGCCGTATTCGTCGTCCCAAATGCTGATGACCATGGGTACTTGAAGCACGCCTGCCGCATTCACCGTTTCCCAAAAAAGCCCTTCTGCCGTGCTGGCATTGCCTATGGTGCCCCAGGCAATTTCGTTGCCGTTGCGCGAAAATTTGGCGGCATATTCCTTTAATTCGGGCAGGTTGCGATAGATTTTCGATGCCTGTGCCAGGCCTAACAAGCGCGGCATTTGTCCGCCGGTGGGCGAAATGTCGGCACTGCTGTTTTTGCGGTTGACCAAATCGAGCCATTCGCCGTTTTCATCCAGCAAATGGGTGGCAAAGTGGGCGTTCATCTGCCGGCCTGCCGAATGCGGCTCGTGTTCCAAATCGGGGTGGCCGTAAACCTGGGCAAAAAATTGTTCGGGGGTCAAATGGCCGATGGCCATCATAAAGGTTTGGTCACGGTAGTAGCCCGAACGGAAATCTCCGGGACGAAAAACCTTGGACCAAGCGATTTGCGGCAATTCTTTCCCACCACCGAAAATACCGAATTTTCCGCGGCCCGACAGCACTTCTTTGCGGCCGGCCAAACTGAGTTCGCGGCTCAAAACGGCTAAGCGGTAATCTTCGATTACTTGCCGGCGAAATTGGTCGAAACTCATCGCATCGACCGGAAGTTGTTCGTCCTGTTTCATTTCCGTGGGGCTTTTAGCAAATTTACAAAAAAGCGGGTAATGCGGGGGTGATGTTTTAAAATGATCACCGGAAAGCGATTTTTTTAATCAATAAACCAAATGAACCGATATTGAACTTATTGATATAAACCTGACGGTTGAATAATTGAGCATTGAAATTGTGCATCAATTATTTAAGGTTATCACTGATAAAATTAAAGCTAAAATCGAACGCTCGGTTTATAATCGCAGAAAACGAAGATGCTTCTTTTTGACTATCGAAGAAATTGAAGAAAACTATTTTAAAAAAACCGAAAAACGTATGGAAATGTTGTTTTCAAAGTTGCGCGGCCAATTTATGATTTGTAGAAAGCGCGTATCCTTTTTAAACAAATCTTGCTTACGCTTATCCAAAAAATCAACAGTTTATTTTCGGTAGGAATATCAACTTGTTTAAATGCATACCGGAAAATGAAAATGGAGTTTTATACATTACATATTAATATAGATATTTCACGCTTGACAGAAACAGGTAGATTGTTGTATATTTGCAACAGGAATTAAATGCAGAATAGAGGGAGGGAGGGGTCCGAAAACTTTAACAAAAATTTATAATCCCAGCACTTGACAAGAGTACATTCTTGTTGTATCTTTGCAACCGCTTTTAAGGAGAGAGCTATTTGGAGTTGGAGAAAGCGGAAAAGAGGAATAGGTCTTTGAAATGAGGGACAGGCAGCATAAAGCGTAG
>JALWYR010000005.1 GCA_027003085.1 Flavobacteriales bacterium | reverse complement strand
CGGGAGGGTCATAGGTCAGTTCCACGTCGGTGATGATTTCGGCAATGAAGTGGAACGAACCCTTTCCGGGGCGCAGGAGGAGGGAATTTTTGCCTATCCACCCCAGGCCTGCCCGTTGGGCCCATTGACGTTCGAGCACGGGCGCCGAATCGGTAAACACACGGTAAACGATCTGCCCGATTTCGGCTTCCATCCACCGGACCAGTTGGCGCATTTTGTCTTTGAGCACAAAGTGATAATCCTTGCCGTAGGCGTATTTGGCGATTTGATAGGTATCGGCGGGTTGTTTTTGCTTGGGATAGTAGTTGTGAAGCAACACAATGACACTGCGGGCACCGGGCACCAAGATCCGTGGGTCGAGCCGCTTGTCGAAGTGGTTTTCCATGTAGGCCATCTTGCCGTGATGGCCGCGGGCCAGCCAATTTTCGAGCACCGGGGCATAATCGTCCAAAAAACCGGCCCGGGCAATACCCACGGCGTCAAAGCCCAGTTCATAGGCCTTGCGCTTGATGTTTTGCGTAAGCGCATCCTTGTTCATAAGCGGTCAGAAAAGGGCGCCGGGTTTTTGGGGCGGGAATTTACCCAAATGTTTGTAGGCCCTTGGCGTTACTTCGCGCCCGCGGGGAGTGCGCCGGATAAAGCCCTCCTGAATCAGGAAGGGCTCATAGACCTCTTCGATGGTCTCGGCGTTTTCGCCCACGGCGGTGGCCAAAGTGCCGAGTCCCACGGGCCCGCCGCCGAATTTTTCAATGATGGTCAGCAGGATTTTGTTGTCCATTTCGTCCAAACCGTGTTCGTCCACATTGAGGGCACCCAGGGCATAGCGGGCAATATCCAGCGTAATGGTTCCGTCGCCCTTGATTTGAGCAAAGTCGCGCACACGGCGCAGCAGGGCGTTGGCAATTCGCGGCGTTCCGCGGCTACGTCCGGCTATTTCGGCAGCGGCTTCGTCGTGGATGGGCACTTGAAGGATGGAAGCGCTGCGTTTGACAATGCGTGTAAGCACTTCCCGGTTGTAGTAATTGAGCCGGGCGGTTATGCCAAAACGGGCGCGCATGGGGGCCGTAAGCAAGCCCGAACGGGTGGTGGCGCCAATGAGCGTAAAAGGTTCCAGGTGGATTTGCACACTGCGGGCGTTGGGGCCGGTTTCGATCAGTATGTCGATTTTGTAATCTTCCATGGCCGAATACAAATACTCTTCCACCACGGGCGATAGCCGGTGAATTTCGTCGATAAACAGCACATCGCGGGGTTCCAATCCGGTGAGCAACCCGGCCAGGTCGCCGGGTTTGTCCAGCACCGGGCCCGAAGTGGTTTTGATGTTCACGCCCAACTCATTGGCCAAAATATAGGCCAAAGTGGTTTTGCCCAGTCCCGGCGGGCCATGGAAAAGGGTATGATCCAAGGCATCGCCGCGCCGGTTGGCCGCTTCGACAAAGATTTTCAGGTTTTCGATCACCTGTTCCTGTCCGGTAAAGTCGTCGAAGCTTAGCGGGCGAAGTTTTTTTTCCACTTCGAGGGATTCGGCATCCCACTTGTTTTTGTCGGGTTGGTGCAAATCCATTTTACAGGTTGTTTAGCGGAGAGGATTGGTTATTGTTCTGTTGTGTTTGTTTGTTTTGGTCATCACAATTCAGGTTAATATCCACGCCGTCGGGTTTGGGGAAGGGTTTATCGGAGATGCCCAGTTCGGGGTCGGCATAGTTGGCTTTCATATACAAGGCCCAGATAGGCAGCGCCATGGTGGCGCCTTGGCCGTAGGCGATGCTGCGGAAATGCACCGAACGGTCTTCGGCACCCACCCACACGCCGGTAACCAGGTTGGGCACATAGCCGATAAACCAACCGTCGGATTGGTTTTGGGTGGTTCCGGTTTTGCCGGCAATGGGATTTTTGAAGGCATAAGGATAGCCTGTTACCACACGCTTGTAAACCGGATGGTTTTTCATGCCCGTATGGCGCAGCCGTGCACCCGAGCCGTAGCGCGTAACACCTTCGAGCAGATTGGTTACCACATAGGCCATTTGGGGGCTGAGCACATCGTTGGTTTTGGGCTTGTATTCGTAAAGAACCCGTCCGTTTTTGTCTTCGATACGGGTTACAAACACCGGTTCGATATATTGGCCTTTGTTGGCAAATCCGTTGAAGGCACCCACCATTTCGTAGAGTTTAATATCGGCGGTTCCCAAGGCGATGGAAGGTGCGTAGGGTATTTCGCTTTTGATGCCCAGGTTGCGGGCCAATTCGATCACCGGCTGCGGCCCCACCATGTCGATCAAGCGGGCGGTGATTACATTAACCGAATTGGCCAGGGCTTCTTTGAGCGTTAGCCATCCGCCGTATTGTCCGCCGGCATTTTTGGGCGTCCAGGGTTTGAGCAAGCCCCAACGGCCTTTTTTGATGGTGTAGGGCGTGTTGGGAAAAGTGTCGCAGGGCGAAAGGTGTTTTTGGGCTATGGCGGTGGCATAGATAAAAGGTTTGAAGGTGGAACCCACCTGGCGTGCGCCTTGGTCCACGTGGTCGTATTTGAAATGCCGGAAATTAATTCCGCCCACCCAGGCCTTGACAAATCCCGTGGACGGTTCCATGGACATCAGGCCGGCATGAAGGAAAGATTTATAGTAACGAATGCTGTCGTAGGGCGTCATCAGCGTGTCGATATCGCCCTTCCACGAAAATACACGCATGCGGGTTTTGACAAAAAAGGATTTACGGATGCTGTCTTCGGGAATGCCCAAACTTTTCATGGAATGCCAGCGTTCGGAGCGTTTCATGGCCCGTTCCATTAGCCGTTTGATTTGGGCTTTGGTCAGATTGACAAATGGGAAAGTTTTATTTTTTTTACCCTGGCGGAAAAATTCCTTTTGCAGGTTTTTCATGTGGCGTTCCACGGCTTTTTCGGCGTTGCGTTGCAAACGCGAGTCGATGGTGGTATAAATACGCAATCCGTCGGCGTAGATGTTGTAGGATTCGCCATTGGGTTTGCGTAGATCTTTGATTTTACGGCTGACGAATTTGCGCACCCGTTCGCGGAAATAGGTGGCTATGCCCGTATTGTGCAATTCGGGCGTATAGTTGAGCGAAAGCGGCAAGGCTTGAAGCGAATCTTTTTGTTTTGCCGTCAAATAACCGTTACGAAACATTTGTTTGAACACCACATTGCGGCGTTTGCGCACCAATTCGGGCCGGGTTATGGGGTTGTAGAGCGATGAGTTTTTGAGCATACCCACCAGGGTGGCTGCTTCGTCGAGGCTAAGGTCTTTGGGTTCTTTGCCAAAATAGATGCGCGATGCCGAACGGATGCCCACGCCCTGATGTCCCCAGTCGTAGGTGTTCATATACATGGCGATGATTTCGTCCTTGGTATAACGGCGTTCGAGCCGGGCGGCGATGATCATCTCTTTGATTTTTTGGGCAATCCGTTTGATGATATTTTTGGAACCTTCGTGGTGGAAAAGTAATTTGGCCAATTGCTGGGTAATGGTGCTTCCGCCCCCTTTGCGGCCCATAAACACCACGGCCCGCACGGTGGATTTGAGGTCGATGCCCGGATGGTCGTAGTAGCGTTCGTCTTCGGTGGATGTGAGGGCGTTCACCAGGCCGGGGGGCAAATCCCGGAAATGAACGGGCGTGCGGTTTTGATAAAAGAATTTACCAATGGTTTGCCCGTCGGCCGAAATAATTTCCGATGCCAAATCGGACTTGGGGTTTTCCAAGCGCTCAAACCCGGGCATTTCGCCCAGGAGTCCTTTATCGCCGGCCCAAAAGAGCAGAACAATAAAACCCCACCCCAGCAGAAACAAAAGCCAAAGCCTGCGGGTATATTTACGAAATTTACGTTTGCGCGCTTGATTGGTTTTGTTTGGTTTGTTTTGCATAAATCCGAAAAAATTATTTATGAAAAATCGATGTAAGATAAATCATTGCGCCCGATTTGTCAAATGCGGTTTGACCACAATGCCCACACGGGAAATGCCCGGCAATACCGTATCACCTTCGAGCCGTTCGTTATTCCGGGTGGCCGGTTCCAGTTCGAAACGGATGGTTTCGGCGGTATCCACGGGCACATTCCACTTGAATACCAAAAGGTTTTCGTAGTCGTTGCCCACCTTGACGCCAAGCCACCGTCCGCGTCCGTCGGTCATTTCGTATTCCAAGGTGTCGGCAAAAAGTTTGCCGTTTTTTTTGCTTCGCACAATCAGGTAAATGTTGGCGTAGGGATAATGGTCGGTATTGGCCAGGAAAACAAAAAAATCTTTATTTCCGCTTTTCAAAGGCTTATATTCGAAATGCAGGATGCTGTCGCGCGGCCATTTGTGGCCGTGCAATTCCCTGATGGCCGTATATTCGCTGGCCGGGTGATGGCAGGCGCTTAGTATCAGCATCAAACTAATCACGGCCAGAATGGCGGGAGCCTTGATTGTTTTCATTTTTGCGGGACTTGGATCGTCGTTTGGATTTTGACGCACGGGTTTTGTTGCGTTGGTTGCTCTGGGCTTGGGGGGTCTTGTTTTGCTTGTTTTGTTTTTGAGCGGACTTTTTTTTACGTTTTTTCCGTTTGCGTTTGTTTTTTTTGTCGAAACGCGAAATATCGTCGCCCAGCAGTTCGTCGGAGCCGATCACTTGGCCGGCTACCGGCAAATCCAGTTTGAGTTCATCGGCATAGAATTCCAAGGGGGGCGATTTTTTCCCCTCGCGATTGAGCGAAAGAATTTCATCCACCTGTTGCAGGTTGAGTTTATACCACAGGTTTCCATTTTCTTCTTCGTCGGTATAGGCATACCACACCAGCCCTTTGAACACGTCGATTTTGACCGAACGGGCATCGCCTTTTTCGGTGGTAAGGATTTGGTCGCGTTCGGGAAATTCGGTCAAGGCATCCATATAGGCATCCAGTTCAAAGTTGAGGCAACATTTAAGTTTGCCACATTGGCCGGTTAGTTTGGACGGATTAAGCGAAAGCTGTTGGTATTTGGCGGCCTGGGTGGAAACACTGCGGAAATCGGTAAGCCAGGTGCTGCAACATAGTTCGCGTCCGCAAGAGCCGATGGCACCCAGCCGGGCGGCTTCCTGCCGGTAGCCGATTTGTCGCATTTCGATGCGGGTGGAGAATTCTTTGGCCAACACTTTGATAAGTTCGCGGAAATCGACCCGTTCGTCGGCGGTGTAGTAGAAGGTGGCCTTGGAGCCGTCGGCTTGGTATTCCACATCGGAGAGTTTCATCACCAGGCCCAGGTCGCGGATAATTTCCCGGGCGCGCAGTTTTACCGATTCTTCGCGGGCGCGGTATTGGTGCCAGCGGTCGATTTCGCGTTGGTTGGCCGGATGGAGCACATGCATGCGCTCGTCGGGATTCAGGTTCAGCCCTTTTTCGCGGGCGATAAGCCGGGCGGTTTCGCCGGCTGCCGACACGGTGCCCACATCGTAGCCCGAAGCAGCCTGGACGGCCACGGGCTGACCCACGTAGTAGCGTTGTCCGCGGGTGTAGTAAAAATCCTTGCGGGTGTTTTTGAACCGGACTTCCACGAAATCGAAGGGCTTGCCGGTGTCGGGGGGCAGTATATCGCGAAGCACGTCGAATACGGTATGCTTATTGACGCCGTTCCAGTCGCAGGTGCCGGCACGGCTGCATACCGAACAAGCGTGCGGTGTGGTGCAAATTTCGGGTTCCGTAACTTGATTTTCCATAACTCACAAAGATAGGAATTATTAGGCGAACCGCCCGTATTTTACCGTCTGAGCCGGTTTGGTTATAATAAGTTGTACGCGTTGCTATCAAAAATCATGGGCATGCCTACAAAATCTTAAATCCAATATGACGTCTAGCACGTAAACACGCTCTATCAAATCATTTAATGTAGTGCCTAGTAAAAAAGTTATTAACCTGCAAGTCAATTTTTTAAGTTTAAAAATGTGCGAAGTTGGGAGGGACGGATGGTCAAACGAATGAATCCTTTTTGCCCGTTATCCTGCAAATTCATTTTTCTAATTGATTGTTGAAAAAATGATGTCCTGTAAAATTTACGGAAGCAAAAGGCGGATTTTTCACGGCCCGAGATGGTTTTTTCATAAATCGATTTCAAAGTTGCCGGCTTTTGATTACCTTTACAATGCCATTTTGGCCGGTTGGTTTTTTATTAACCCTTTTTAAATCACTTGTTTATGTTTCTTGTTTTTGATACCGAAACCACCGGGCTTACTCGCAAGGATTTGCCCGACTCCCATCCCGAGCATTGGCCGCGGATGGTACAATTGGCCTGGCAGTTGCACGACGAGTGGGGCCAAATCATCGAGCGGGGCGATTTGATTATCCGCCCCGACGGATTCGATATTCCGTTCAATGCCCAACAAGTGCATGGCATCAGTACGGAATTGGCCCGGGCCGAAGGTGTTCCATTGGAGGAGGCTTTGGTACGGTTTGAAGAAGCCCTGGAAAAGACGTCTTATCTTGTGGGGCATAACCTTAGCTTCGATTTGGGCGTGCTGGGCGCCGAAATGCAACGGGCCGGCCACGAGAAGGCATATCATCGATTAGATGCGCTTCCCGTTTTGGATACCATGACCGAACGCACGGCCGAATTGGTGGGCATTCGGCGCAAAGGCGGTTTCAAACTACCCAAACTGGGTGAATTATATCAATTCCTTTTCGGCGAGGATTTTGCCGAAGCCCACAACGCCGCCGCCGACGTGGAAGCCACGGCAAGGGTTTTCTTTGAGCTTGTCCGCCAAGGGGTTATCGAGCCCGCTATATTCGGGCGCGATGACGAATTCCTGAAAGCTTTCGTCGAACGATATCCCGGTATGTTTCCGCCCTTCGGACTCACGCATCGCAGTTTGAAACATGCTTCGCAACAACTGGAAGACGAAAAATCCGAAACCGCCACTCAAAAAGAAACACCCAGCGGACATTGGGATAATTTTGCCCACCTGCACCTTTACAGCCAATTTAGCATATTGGAATCCACGGTCAAATTCGACGAGTTGGTCAAATCGGTAGCCGGTGCCGGTATGCCAGCCGTAGCCCTGACCGACAAAGGCAACATGATGGGTGCATTTGAGTTTTGGAAAGTCGTGGACGAATATAACCGTTCGGTCGAAGATGGCAACAAAAAAATCAAACCCATCATCGGCGTGGAACTCCTGGTGTGCAACAATCATCGCGAACGGAACCCCGACGACAAAGGATATCCGGTAATATTGTTGGCCAAAAACAAAACCGGCTACCATAATTTGGTCAAATTGGTGTCCATTGCCAATACCGACGGCTATTACTACAACCCCCGGGTAGACAAGGACTTACTCCGGCAATACCGCGAAGGGCTTATCGCTATTTCGGGCGGCCTGAACGGCGAAATCGCCCATTTTATCCTGAACGTGGGTCAAGCACAAGCCGAAGAAAAATTGCAGGAATGGTTGGATATTTTCGGCGATGATTTTTACCTGGAAGTCCTGCGGCACGGTTTGGACACCGAGGAATCCTTGAACAAAAGCCTGCGGCTTTTGGCCGGCAAGTATAAGGTCAAATTGGTGGCCGGCAACGAAGTCTATTATATCAAACCCGAAGATGCAACGGTTCAGGAAGTGCTCCTTTGTATCCGCGACGGCAAAAAATTACATCAACCCGTGGGGCGGGGGAGGGATCATCGCTATGCCTTGCCCAATAAGGAATTTTACCTGAAAACCCCCGCGCAAATGCACGAGCTCTTCGGACGCGATTTTCCCGATGCCATTGACAACATACGGGAAATTTTGGATAAGGTGGAATATTACTCATTGGCGCATCCCATTGTAATGCCCGTGTTCGAAGTGCCCGAGGAATTTGCCGTGGATGGTGACACCCGTAGCGACGAAGCCCAGAAAAAATATTTGCGTCATTTGGTTTGGGAAGGCGCCCGGCGCCGTTGGGGCGATGAATTGGACGAACGCACACGCCAGCGGTTGGAATACGAATTGGGCGTCATTGAATCCATGGGCTTTACGGGTTATTTCCTCATCGTTTGGGATGTGATCAACAAGGCCCGTGAAATGGGCATCGTGGTGGGCGCCGGACGGGGTTCGGCCGCCGGGTCGGCCGTGTCCTACACATTGGGCATTACTAACGTGGATCCGATTAAATACGATTTGCTGTTCGAACGCTTCCTCAATCCCGAACGAAATACCATGCCCGACATCGACATGGATTTTGACGATGTGGGCCGTAACAAAATCGTTCAATATGCCGTGGATAAATACGGCCGCGACAATGTGGCGCACATCATCACCTACGGTTACATTAAGGATAAAAGCGCCATCCGCGACACGTTCCGTGTGTTGGATTTGCCTTTGAGCGATGCCAACCTCCTGTCCAAATTGGCCGATATTTCGCTGAAAGACCTGTTGCATACACCCGTCGAAGAACTACGTGCACGCGGCTTGCGCGGCGAAACCTTGGACAAAGCCAAAAAATTCAAGGAAATTATCGAAAACAACGAAAAACTGCGCCAAGCCGTGGAAATAGCTTCCACGGTGGAAGGCGCTATCCGTAACCGCAGTTTGCATGCTTGCGGTTATATCATTGCGCCCGAGCCCATCGTAAACCTGATTCCGGTTACCAAGCTCAACAAAACCGACCTTTTGGTTACCCAGTTCGATGCCAAGGTGGTCGAAAATGCCGGATTGCTCAAAATGGACTTTCTGGCCATCCGCACCTTGACCATTGTCAAGGACACCTTGGATTTGATCAAACAACGCCATGGCGTAACGATTGATTTGGACACCTTGGGTTTCGATGACCCGAAAACCTACAAACTGCTGCAAGACGGACAAACTATCGGCGTTTTTCAACTGGAATCGCCGGGCATGCGCAAAAACCTCAAAGCCCTCAAACCCACCAATTTCGAAGATATTGTGGCCATGGTGGCCCTCTACCGACCGGGGCCTATGGAAAAAATTCCTTCCTACATCCGCCGCAAGCACGGGCTCGAAGAGGTAACCTACGATTTGCCCGAAATGGAAGAATACCTCAAATCCACCTACGGCATCACCATCTATCAGGAACAAGTGATGCTCCTTTCCCAAAAACTGGCCGATTTTAGCGGCGCCGAAGCCGACAATCTGCGCAAGGCCATGGGAAAAAAGAAGAAAAAGGATTTGGACAGGATGTATCCCAAATTCATCGAAAACGCCAAGGCCAAAGGTTATCCGGTCAAGGTGTTGGAAAAAATTTGGAAAGATTGGGAGGCCTTTGCATCCTATGCGT
>JALWYR010000004.1 GCA_027003085.1 Flavobacteriales bacterium | reverse complement strand
GGATTTTTCAGCCCGACTATGCACGGGATTTGCTCCTGGAGCGTTTCCGCACGGCCTCGCTCAAAGGTTTCGGGCTCGACGAAATGCCCGCAGCCGTAATTGCCGCCGGGGCGGTGCTCCACTACTTGAAACAAAACCAAAGCACCGACCTGGACCACATCAGGCAAATCCGGCGCCTGCACGACGATGCCTACGTGTGGATGGACCGCTTTACGATGCGCAATTTGGAATTGCTCCACAGCCCGCACGGCAAGGAAGCCACCTTGCTACACGTGTTGGACAAAACCTACACGCCTATGGGCGGGCGGCTGATCCGTCAATGGTTGGCCTTTCCGCTCAAAGACCCCGAAGCCATCAACCGCCGGCTCGATACCGTGGAACAATTGGTGCGCAACGACGGCATCCGTCAGGAAACGGCCGAACATCTGCGTGGCATCGGCGATTTGGAACGCATTCTGGCGCGCATTGTTACCGGAAAAGCGGGTCCGCGTGAGGTGCGTCAATTGTATCGCACGCTCGAACAGGCCGCCGGCATCAAAAAAAGTTTGTCCGAAACCGGCCAAGGCCCGCTGAACGATTTGGCCCAAGGGCTCCGTGTGGATGAAGGTTTGCGCCAGCTTATCCACCGGACATTGACCGACGAACCGCCCACCGCTGTGGGTAAAGGCGAAGTGATTCGCGCCGGCGTTTCCGAAGAATTGGACCGGCTGCGCAACCTGCGCGAACAGTCCAAAACCTACCTGAACCAAATCCTGACACGCGAAGCCGAGCGTACGGGCATTCCTTCGCTGCGCATCGGGTTCAACAATGTGTTCGGCTACTACCTGGAAGTGCGCAATACCCACAAAGACAAGGTTCCGCCCGAATGGACCCGGAAGCAAACCCTTACGGCCGCCGAACGCTATATTACGCCCGAACTAAAAACTCTGGAAGCCGAAATTCTGGGTGCCGAAGAACGGATTTTGGCACTCGAACAACAGCTCTACGAAAAACTCCTGGCCGACATTAAGCAATATGTGGAATCGGTGCAAAACGATGCGCGCATCCTGGCCCGTTTGGACGTGCTGCTGTCCTTTGCCCTTACGGCCTTGCACAATAACTATACGCGTCCGAAAATCGACAACGGCTACGACTTGGATATCAAACAGGGACGCCATCCGGTGATCGAACGGCATTTGCCCGAAGATCAAACCTATGTGCCCAACGACCTGTGGATGGACCGCCGGCAGCAGCAAATCCTGATGATTACCGGGCCCAATATGTCGGGTAAATCGGCCTTATTGCGGCAAACGGCACTCATTGTGCTAATGGCGCAAACCGGAAGTTTCGTGCCAGCGGCCAGTGCAAAAATAGGGCTGGTGGATAAATTGTTTACCCGCGTGGGCGCCAGCGACAATATCGCTATGGGCGAGTCCACTTTTATGGTGGAAATGAACGAAACGGCCAGCATACTGAACAACTTGTCGGAACGCAGTTTGATTCTGCTCGATGAAATAGGCCGTGGAACAAGCACCTACGACGGTATTTCCATTGCTTGGGCCATTGCCGAATTCCTGCACGAACACCATACCCGGCCCAAAACGCTCTTTGCCACCCACTACCACGAGCTCAATGAAATGGAAAAGAGTTTCGAACGAATCCGGAATTTTCATATTTCGGTCAAAGAATACGACGGAAAAATCATTTTTATCCGTAAATTGGAGCCCGGTGGCAGCGAACACAGTTTCGGTATCCACGTGGCACGACTGGCCGGTATGCCCGACTATGTGGTGCGCCGGGCAGAGCAGATGTTGAAGCAGTTGGAAAAAGAACACCGCGGCGAAAAAACCAAGGAAAAAATGAGTAAAGCCGCAAACGACAAAGGTATTCAACTCACGTTTTTCCAATTGGACGACCCGCTGCTGGAAGAAGTGCGCGATTTGATTCTGGAATTGGACATCAATAACCTGACGCCGGTCGAAGCGCTGAATTTGTTGAACAAAATCAAAGGAAAACTCATCAAGAAAAACAAAAAATAAAATCCTATGAAAAAATTGATTTGGAGTTTGTTACTACTCACCATATTGGCCGGTTGCGGTAATAAACAAGAAAAAAAACAAGTGCCTGCCAATGCCGAAGCCAAGCAGGTAAAAAAGGACGATTCGGCCCTGCGCTACAAGATGATCAAATTGGAAAACCTTTCGGTGGAACAAGCGGCCAAGTTTTTTAAAGATTATTTGGAAGAAGAAGGATTGTTTTATCCGAAATTCCTGGATTTTAAAAAGGCGGCCAATTTGGATAATGTCAAATTCGATATGCGGCCCACTTTGCTGGTGATTTTCGGCCATCCGAAGGAAATGGGTAAATTGATCAACGAAAATCCCGAAGCGGCCTACGATTTGCCGTTTAGAATTTTGCTTTACACTGATGCCGAAGGCAACCGTTGGTTGATGTATCGCGATTTCGACGCGTTCAAGGAACAATATATCCTGACCGACCCGGAAAAGATTTTAGATAAATACAAAAAACTCCTGCAAGGTTTCGAAAAACGCCTCCAAGAGGTGCAAATCAAACACCAAAATGGACAAGCTTAACCGGTTTTTCAAGAAAAAGGGCTACGTAGCGGTCAAATTGCATCCTTTGATGCAAGCCGGTGGTGAGCCCGTTCACTACTTGATCAAGGCCCGCATCAACGGCCGTAAAGGCCTGTTTTTGCTGGACACCGGCGCCACGCATACCATGCTGGATGTGCAAAAGGCCGGTAAATTCGGTATCAAAGTCGAAAAACCGGATGAAGATATGCTTTTTGTGGGCGCATCGGAGGATGCGCTCGATGTGCACATGGCCGGTGAACCCGTGCGTATTCGCATCAAGGATTGGAAGCAAAAAGGATTTCCTTTGTTTTTGATGGATTTGACGCACGTTAACGAATTGATACCGCTGGATTTGGACGGTATTATCGGCACCGACGTTTTGCTGGCCGCCAAGGCGGTGGTGGATTATGGAAACGGAAAATTATATTTAAAAACCAAAAAATGAACGACCGGCGTTTTTGGTCGGGATTTGTGTGGATGTCGGGGCTGGCGGTTTTGGCTTGGAATGTTTATGTTTTGTTTCGCATCCATAGCCGCCCGGCCGATTTGATTTTCCGCATTTTGATGCTGTTGCTTATCGGATTGATAATTGTTGTGGCCTATGCACAATGGCGTCGGAGCAAATAATGACAAGCCCTTGGTGTCGGTTGTGATTTGCACCCGCAACCGTGAGCGGCATTTGGGACGGGCTTTGCAAAGTTTGACCGAACAGGATTTCGACCCTGCCGGATTTGAAATTATTGTGGTGGACAATCATTCCACCGACGGCACTTTGGCTTTGGCCCGGAAGTTCAGGGACGAGCATCCCGGGCACAATATCAGGGTTGTTCAAGAACCCAAGAAAGGCCTGACCTTTGCCCGCAATCGTGGCATTGCCGAATCGAAGGGAACCTATATCGCTTTTATCGACGACGATGCCGTGGCTCCGGTGGATTATGTAAAAAATATTGCACGTTGTGCCCGGGAATTAGGAAACCGCTATCAGGCCTGCGGCGGAAAAGTTTTGCCGCTTTACGAAACCGGTAAGCCGCCCGCCTGGATGAGCCGCTATATCCAACGTGTGATTTCCATCACCGATTGGGGCGATAAACCCAAAGTTTTAAGGCGTTCGTATCCGGTGGGATGCAATATGTTTTTTCGTCGCGATTTTTTCGAGCGTGTGGGGATGTTCAGCACGGATGTTTTTATGCGATCCGAAGACAAATATATTTTTTACAAAGCCCGCAAAGCGGGTATTCCCATTCTGTATTATCCCGGTGTTTGGGTAAAGCATTTTATCGAAAAAGAACGCTACGGTTTGGAATACGTTAGGCGTGTCAGCTATATCAACGGCCTTTCGGACCGTATGATGATCCGGTCGTTGTATGAAAAACCCTTGGTTCCCTTGCTACGCAAGGGAATGGATTTGGTGATTAAACTTACCGTAGCCGCCGGGTTATGGTTGATGTTTACGTTTCGGGGCCAACCGGTCAAGGGCAAGGCTTTGTTTCTTGCCATTTGGAACAACCTGAAAGGTTTCTTCCTGGGCCGGCCTAGCGAATAAGTGCAAAGTGCCCTTTTACTTGGCGTCCGTCGGGTAGCATAACGATAAACCAATAGTCGGTAGCCGGTTGCGGAACGCCGTTGTAGGTTCCGTCCCAGCCCGGGTCGGCATCGGTAAATTGGGCCATCAATTTGCCGAAACGGTCATAAATATACACTTCGGTTCCGGGCGCACGGTCTACGTTGATCACGTGCCAATATTCATGTTGGCCGTCGCCATTGGGGGTAAAATAGGGTGGCGCACCCAATATATCCACTTCCTGGCTCACCAAGCCGCATCCGTTTTTGTCGCGAACATAAACGGTGTAGGTGCCCGGATACAAATGCTCAAAGGTGTTGCTATCCTGGTAATTGGTTCCGTCGAGGGAATATTCATAATCCCCGGGGCCCGAAACAAAGACGGTGATGCTGTTTTCGTTGCCGTTGAAATCCACCACGCTAACGCTTTCAATGGTGGCCGGTCCGGATTCATCCACGTGTACGGTTTTGTCGTTGGTGCATCCGAAATTGTCGGTCACGGTAACGGTATAATCGCCTCCTTGGTAAACATAAATACCTTGTGTTGTGGCACCTGTTGACCAATCATAGGAAACGAATCCTGCGGGGGCTTCGATGTAGGTGGAATCGTTTTGGCAAACGATGTATTGGTCGTCCATATTAATTTCGGGTTTGGGATGCACCACCAGGTTAAAAGAACCGATGTTGGTGCAGCCGGTTGCATTGTCGGTGATGGAGTAGTAAACGGTTTCGCCGCCGGGCGTTTGATTGGTATAGTCGGTATTGATGGGATTGGTTTGATTTTCGGCATCGGCTTGGGTGGCATAGAATGTTACGGTATAATCGGCGGCATTGCGTCCGTTGAGTATATCCGGAAGTGCGGCATTGAGGTCGAATTGGACGAGCCCGTCGTCATTATCATCGCACATTTCCAAATCGGTTACACTAAACACATCGGGCAGCGGATGAACGATGATGTCGAAACTACCCACATTGCTACATCCGGTGGTGCCGTTGGTGATGCGGAACCACATGGTTTGACGATAAGGTGTAGTGGTGGTATAGGGGTCGGACAGTTCGTTGATGTCGGCTTCGGCATCGGCTTGGGTTTCGTAGTATTGAACGGTATAGGTTCCCGTACCTTGCTGACGTGAAGTAATATCGCTATCGCGTCCGTGCAGGTTTGTGGTAATTAGTCCGGTTTGGTCATCATCGCAATATTCCCGGTCGGGAATGCTGTCCACCACGGGCAGGGGATAAACTTCGATATTGGTTTGGATTTGCGTGGTATCGTTTGTAGTAGTAATAATTTGTGCCGTAACGGTATAGGTGCCGTCGGTGTTATATACGTGCGTACTTTCGGACATTTGAGGGTCGCTGGCCGAAGGGCCGCTGGTTCCGGTGGTGGAATCGCCGTAATCCCAATTGACCACTTGGATGTCGCGGTTGGAACTAACTTGAAAATATGCAGTGTCCCCTACACAAACATTTTCAGTAGCAATTTGGACAAAGAAACTTTGAATAAATTGCGGAAGCCCTTGGCGGCACATGGAGTTATTGGCCGTGTTAGTCGAATGAAACTGAAAATTACAGGCCGAGCCCAATTGGTTTGGATTGTTTATAGTGCTCAGAAAGTTCCGTCCGGTGGAATAGCTATCGGATTCCGCCACATAAATTTTTCCATCGATAGCCAATTGTAATGCTCCACGATAACCGGATTGTTGGGCAATGATATTATAGTTGTTGTAGGGAGGGCCTTGATTTAAATCGTATTGTAGTAACAAGGCGTTGGAACTGCTATTTGTCCCTTTGACATAAAGTATTTCACTCGAAGGTGAAAATTCTACGCCGTAAGGCATAAAACCGGAAGGAATAGACATTCGTTGAAGGTTGGAAGCATGTCCGGTGTTAATATCGAAATCCAATAAATATAATGTTTGGTTGTAATAATTTGCCATGGCTATTTTACTTCCATCGGACGACAACTTTAAGTATCCATGCGTATCGTTCGGAGAAATGGTAATTCCGATATTGCTGTATATCACATTGCTGTCAATGCCGGAATTATCGATTTTGATAGCATAAATTGTGTTGGCAGGGGAATTATATGTATTTACGGGTATCGTAGGCGGTGTGTTACGCGGAGCAGGTCCTAGGGTTACTACCCAAACAAAATTATGCGACAAATTGGCTACTGCCGTAACCTTTTCGGTAACGTGTTGGATTGCCAAAATATCCCGTTGTCCGGGAAGGACAACCCCGAGTCCACCGTTTTGTGTTATATCCACCACCGAATAACGTAAACCGTTTGAATTGGCACCGGCATCGTCCACCGAAAAAACAAAGTATTTTGTAGCATCGCCGGGATGAGGCACTACAAGCCCCGACTGAGACGAAGAAGGGTCGCCGCTCAAACCCGTTCCGTTGGGCATGGTGGTATGGTTTCGGGTAAATATGGTAATGCCGTCAGTGTATAATACAAGTTGCCCAGTGGGCGTAGAAATGGCCGAACAGCCCTCTTCGGTGTGCAATTGCCCCCGTACAGCCGTAGGTGGATTGGTGTTAAAATCCAATCCGGCAAAGTCGCCAAAATACCAATGCGATGCTTCCAGTTGGCCGAAAAGTGCCGGATACGTACCTAAAAATATCAGCAATAGTAATAAGTTTTTTTTCATATCACTAACTTAGTTATTAGCATAAAAACAAATGTAATAAAAAAATCAATACGTTTTTTAATATGCCATTCTGTCATAATATACCGGTATTTTCCCGCCAAAAAAACCTTTCATGGCAATTGGCACAATCATTGACGATGAATTTTCGAATTAAAAAATTGAAGTTATGAGCGAAAAAACCAGTAAAATTATCGGAATAGATTTGGGTACGACCAACTCCGTGGTGGCCGTACGCGAAGGAAATGACAATGTGGTAATTCCCAACCCCGAAGGTAAACGCACCACCCCTTCGATGGTTGCTTTTACCGAAAACGGAGAAATTAAGGTTGGCGATCCGGCCAAGCGCCAGGCCGTAACCAACCCCGAACGCACCATTTTCTCCATCAAACGTTTTATGGGTAAATCTTTCTCCGAACTCAAAAAGAACGGTGAAATCGACCGCGTGCCCTACAAAGTGGTCCAAGGACCCAACGACACACCGCGTGTGGTTATTGGCGACAAACAATATACACCGCAAGAAATTTCGGCCATGATCCTGCAAAAACTCAAAAAAATGGCCGAAGACTACCTGGGCGCACCGGTCAAAGAAGCCGTCATCACCGTGCCGGCCTATTTCAACGATGCCCAACGTAAAGCCACCAAGGAAGCCGGCGAAATTGCCGGACTGAAAGTGCGCCGCATTATCAACGAACCTACGGCTGCCGCCTTGGCCTACGGCTTGGACAAAACCGACAAAGAAAAGAAAATCGCCGTTTACGACCTGGGCGGCGGAACCTTCGATATTTCCATCCTGGATATCGGCGACGGCGTTACCGAAGTTTTATCCACCGCCGGTGATACCCACTTGGGTGGCGACGATTTCGACCAACGCATCATCAATTGGCTGGCCGATGAATTCCAAAAAGAAGAAGGCGTGGACCTGCGCAAAGACCCTATTGCCTTGCAACGCTTGCGCGAAGCCGCCGAAAAAGCCAAAATCGAACTTTCGGCAAGCTCCGAAACCGAAATCAACTTGCCTTATATCACGGCCACAGCCAGCGGTCCCAAACACCTGGTAAAAAAACTCACCCGTTCGCAATTCGAAAAAATGATCGACGACCTGGTCAAACGCACCATGGACACCGTGGCCGAAGCCATGAAAAAAGCCGGCCTCAAACCTTCCGACATCGACGAAGTTATTTTGGTAGGCGGTTCCACACGTGTGCCCAAGGTGCAAGAAGCCGTGGAAAAATATTTCGGCAAAAAAGCCAGCAAAAACGTCAATCCCGACGAAGTGGTGGCCATCGGTGCTGCCATCCAAGGCGCCGTGCTCAGCGGCGATGTGAAGGATGTTTTACTCCTGGACGTTACGCCCCTTTCGTTGGGTATCGAAACCCTGGGTGGCGTGATGACCAAGCTCATCGAAGCCGGAACCACCATTCCCACCAAAAAATCGCAAATCTTTACCACGGCCACCGATAATCAAGAAAGTGTGGAAATCCACGTTCTGCAAGGCGAACGCCCCATGGCCAAGGACAACAAAACCATCGGTCGTTTCCATCTGGACGGTATCCCGCCCGCACGCCGCGGCGAGCCGCAAATCGAAGTTACTTTTGACATCGACGCCGACGGTATCATCCACGTAACGGCCATGGACAAAAAAACCGGTAAGAAAAAAGACATCCGCATCGAAGCGTCGTCCGGCCTTACGCCCGAAGAAATCGAACGTATGAAGAAGGAAGCCGAAGAAAACGCCGAACGCGACCGCATCGCCAAAGAAAATGCCGAAAAACTCAACAAGGCCGACGCCACCGCTTTCCAATTGGAAAAATTGCTTGACGAACACAAGGACAAATTGTCCGATGCCACCAAGCAAAGCATCGAAGGTGTGGTAAAAGAACTCAAAGAGGCCTTCGACAAGCGCGATGCCGCCGCAGCCGAAGCCGCGGTCAAAAAGGCCGAAGATGTGCTCAAACAGGCATCGGCCGACATTCAAAATGCCGCCCAAGCCCAAGCGGGCGCAGGCGCAAACCAATCCGGTGCCGGACAAAGCACCCAAAGCGGTGGAAGCGACGACATCGAAGATGTGGATTACGAAGAGGTCAAATAATTTCGGACATTATCCGTCGAAACCGTCCGCAGTTTGCGGGCGGTTTTTTTGTTGGAATGCTCCGTGAGCCCCTGCGATTCTGACTTCGCCTCCGGGAACTTGCGGCTTCCATAAGCAGAACCGATAGCCATGCCTTGTCTTTTTCCGTGGCTCCGCAAGCCTTCGGGGCTCCGCCGGCGCGAACAAAAGCGGTTTACCCGTTGGATGAAGCAGCGCTTGCACTTGGATACCTTGGCGGTGGAGGGGTTGAGGTAATGAAAATATACATCATCTCCAAAAATTGGTAGTTTAATGTTCCAGCATTATTTGATTTTGTAAATCTCTAAATCCTTACTGGCTAGCAACAAAGATAGATTTTAGTCTAAAAT
>JALWYR010000003.1 GCA_027003085.1 Flavobacteriales bacterium | reverse complement strand
TACATTCTTTTCATGGCTGCGATGATTTTTCGTATCAAAGGTATCATTTTTTAAGCAAATTCGATGCCAAATCAAGGCACCGGTTGCCATTTTTTGGTCAGCGAAAACTTTTCTTGCATCGAAAACAAGTTGTAAGTCAGGCGTAAAGTGTCGGTTTCCTCCGGTTTGAACAAATACAAGGCCGAAACCCGCCCCGTGCGGTAAACCGCCGGTTTGCCGGCAAGGACAAGGTAGTAACGGGATTGGCCGGCGGAGGCATCGAAATATTCGACCACCGCCAGACCGGGTTTTCGGTAAAAAATGCGCAAGTCGCGCGTTTGTTGCAAGGGGAACGTCCGGTGAAAGAGCCATTTGTTCGTTGCCGTGTCCATCACCGTCAAATCACCGCAAAGACCGGACGGACAACCGGTGTCCCTGCGCCGGATTAACCAAATCCGCTTGGAACCGGCAGTGACCGAGTCGGCATTCCAAACCAAGGTGTCGGCCAGTTGGGCGGGTTTCAAAATGCGGTTTTTTATGAGGCGTTCCCGTAACCCGGCCGGAATTTTATCCGTGTAACGGATCGGGTTGTTTTGACAAGCAAAGGTGGCAAAGGCCGTAAACACCAGCCACAAAACATATTTTTTCATCCTTGACCGGTTTTGTGCAAGTCCAACAAAAAGCGCATGGTATCCACGCCGTCGGCATAGTCCCAAAGTTGGGGTTGCTGACTTTGGCCGGGTGGAAGAGCACCGGGCAGGCCGGCCGTGGAAATCACCACTTGGATTTTGTCGCGGTCGTGTTCCAGGATGCGGCGCACATCGTCCAAGCGGTCATAGGTTTCGTAGAACACCACGCCCACGGGCGAAGCGTAGCGCGTGTCGTTTTTGAGTAATACCAGCCCGTTGTCCAAAAGTCCCAGGCGTTCGTTTTCGTCGGTGCTCATCAGGAAAACGGCTTTGTTGTAATCGTAATTATTGCGGTATTTGCGATATTCCGCATAATGGGCATATTTGAGCAAGCCCTTGAAGATGCGGTTCAAATCGAAGCCCTTCGGGACGAACAATTTGGACACATTGCGGCAACCCAGCCCGAAGTAGAGCAAGATATCGTCGGCCAGGGCTTCCATTTGCTCGTCGGTTTCGTCGCCGGTGAGCACGGCCACGCCGTTGCGGTTATGCCGGATAATGTGCGGATAGCGGCCGAAATAGTATTGGAAATAACGGGCCGAATTATCGCTTCCGGTAGCAATAACGGCATCGAAATTCCGCAGCAGCCCGTCGGTAAATTCCACGCGGCCTTTCCAGGCGGGATTGATGTGTTCCAGATATTTGACAATAAGCGGAATAATTTTGTTGTCGGACGACGACAATTTGGCCACCGCCCGGTGGCCTGCGGCCAGCACCGAAAGCAAATCGTGCAGGCCCACGGCCGGGATGTTGCCGGCCATAATGATGCCCACTTTTTGGGGCCGGGGATTTGCGGGAAAGGTGTAGGCATCCAGCCAACGGCGAAGTTTTTTTTCTTCCAAGGCCAAACCCCATTGGCCCAAGGCATACATCATATTTTCGGGCGTAAACCAGGGGTTGGATTCGTGGGCGCGTTCCACCAGCATTTGCATGGGTTCGAAAAAAAGTTCGTTGCCGGGTATGTTGGCATCGCGCCGGATTATTCGGGGGCCGAATTGGCGTAAAAAACGCCCCAAAGAGGCAAAATCTTGTATCACATTTGTTTTTTCCATTCAAAAAATATCTATATTTGTCGCTGCAAACAAAGTTAAACCAAAAAACCATACGACTATGGCACTTAAAATCACCGAAGACTGCATCAACTGCGGCGCATGTATATCCGAATGCCCCAACAACGCCATTTACGAACCCGGCGAACCTTGGCGTATGTCGGACGGAACCTGCATCGACGATGATAGCGAAAAAGACCCTATTTCGGACGATTTCTATTATATCGTTCCGGACAAATGTACCGAATGTAAAGGTTTTTATGATGAACCGCAATGTGTGGCCGTTTGTCCCGTAGATGCCATTATCCAGGACGAAGACCACGCCGAATCCGAAGACGAACTCTTGGCCAAAAAAGCCAAATTGCACTGCGAATAAAAACCAGATTCGTAAAAGTGTAAAATTCGACCCGTCGCTACCGGCGACGGTTTTTTTATGCTATTTTGTCGGCTTTTACCCGGCAAAACTGCCAAAATGAACCGCTTGAAGCCAAGGGCTTGCTTTTTGATGCGCCTTGAACGAAACCAAAAAAACAACCGACTATGATTTTAACAAAAAAACACTTGGGCATTCTCGAAAAAGTTTTCGATAATAAACTCAACAGCATCGATTCGTTGGAAATTCTCGAATCCGATGAGGATTACCTCTACTACGTTCAACTGGTTCAAATGGGCCTGTTGCGCGAGGATGACGATCATTTCTTTTTGACCTATCCGGGCACTTTGCTTATGGAATCCTACCGGATGGCGCAACTGGAAGGTCTGATTCCCGATTGGTCGCGCTACGATGAGGATTTTCGCATTGTGGGAAGCGAAATTATCAACATGCTTTACACGGCCGACATGGCCAAAGACCGCACCAACGACATCAATGGGCCCGAACTGGAAAAACGCGGATTGGCGGCCAACGGACAACTGACCGAATTCGGAAAGAAAGTGCTGGAAGTATTTGAAGAACTCCGTCCTTATTTTTACGTAAACGCCAAATTGCAGGAATTTCTCAAAAAAACGCTTCCGGGCCCTTCGCCCAAACGCGAACTTTTGGATGCCGACAAATTCCAAATCCTGGAAGCCGAAGCCATGCGACTGCTGGCTTTCAGTGCTCCACGGGCCGAATACTACAACCTTACCGGCACCGGACAGCAAATCCGCGCCGCCTTGCTCAAAGGCGCATTCTTTAAACCCATTACCGAGGAATATCTTAAAGGTTTTTTGGATTTTTACTACGATGAAGATGTGGATGAAGAACTTATCGAGGACTTCATCGCACAAGCCGTTATCGACGAAGAAGGTGAACTCTTGCCTGCCGGCGAACACTTGATCCGTGCCGCCGATTATTACTTTGAAGATATTTATTTAGACCCCTTGTCCATCGACATCGACGAACTGGAATGGGGCATCCTGCAAACTATTAAGGAAATTAACGACAAATCCAAACAAAATCCCGATTACCTGGCCACCAAGGCCAATATCCGTTCCGCCTTTATCGACAAGCGCTACAAGGAAGCCCTGCACCTGAAAGAAAAATACGGACGGCGCTTGAAAGAACTTCCCAAGCTCAAACAGCGCTACGTGGAAGAATTGGAAAACACCAAAACCGCCGAAGAATGGTTCGACAAAATCTACGATTTTGATGCCGCCTTGTTCGGGTTGCAAGGTTTCCAACTCATCGAACCCCGGTTGAGCAAGGACGAAAAAATGTATTATGTTCCTACGGACGACGGCTTAAAAGCCCTTGAAGTAATGGGCAACAATATCCGCGAAATTCCCGCCGAAGCCGTCAAGGCCATCACGCTGGCCCGTCATCCGTTCCTTTCGCCCGACGGACGTTGGATTGCCAAAGCGCGCGAAGCCGGAACGGTGGTCAATGCGCCCACTTCCACCGGCCGCTTTTTCGCCCGCCTGGCCTATCTGAACAAAACACCCAACCTGACCAAATACGGCCTGGAAGTCCTGCACCGCATACCCTACACCACGGGCATTTATTTCGGCGACCTGCTTAAACAACTAACGCAATACGACGAAGCACAACTCATCCAATTGCTCGAAAAGCTGGATGCCCGCGGACTGGTACACATTTACCCCAACAATTTGGTATTCCTCACCGAAGCGGGACAAATGGTCAAGCAAGCCACCACGGGCCTGGCCGGCGATTTCAAATATCCCGTAACGCCCGACATTATCAACATGCTCCGGGCCCTGAAAGAGGTGGGAAGTTTATACGTAAAAGAACGCAAGGTGCGCATCCTGCCCGACAATTGGAAAAAAGCGCTCAAACTCCTGCAAATGGATTTGGAAACTTTTGAAAACACTTTGACCTTGCTTCGCAGGGCCCGCTACGTGAGTGCCAACGGCATCACCGAAAACGGACTACTTCTGATCGAAGCGGCCGAGGAACTGGAAGAGTTGGAAAGCGCTTGGACCGAAATCGAAGTCTAAGGATTTTTTTGTGCAACATAATAAACCGCTCCTTTCCGGGGCGGTTTTTTATTGGTGCTTCGGTTATCTATGTTCGGACGAGCTAAAAAATTAAATTTTTATGTCCTTGGCCAATTCCTTGTAAACGCCGGCTTCTTGCTTTTGGCGGATGGCCTTGAAGGCCTCGATGGTTTCGTCGATTTCGGCCTGCGTATGGCGGGTGGTGGGAATAAGCCGCAAAATAATCATGCCGCGCGGAATAACCGGAAAGATAACGATGGAGGTAAAAATTTTATGGTTATCGCGCAAATCGCGCACCAGCATACCCGCCTCGATGGGTTCCACATGCAAATAAACCGGCGTAATGGCCGTATCGGTCTTGCCGATGTCGAATCCGGCCTCGGTGAGTCCTTTTTGAAGCCGCAGGGCCACATCCCAAAGTTGGTCTTTGAGCTCGGGATGCGAACGGATCATATCCAAACGTTTCAGTGAGCCTTCCACCAAGGGCATGGGCATGGATTTGGCATAGACTTGCGAACGCATATTGTATTGCAAAAACTTAATCACATCCTTGTCGCCGGCCACAAAACCGCCGATACTGGCCATGGATTTGGCAAAAGTGGCAAAATAAAGATCCACGCCGTCCACTACATCTTGTTCGTAGTGGGCGCCGCGCCCACCCGGGCCCAAGGTGCCGAATCCGTGGGCATCGTCGATATAAAACCGGAAGTTGTATTCCGACTTCAAAGCCACGATTTCCTTCAAGATGCCCTGTTCGCCGCGCATGCCGAACACGCCTTCGGAAATCACCAAAATACCACCGCCGGTTTTGTCGGTAATCCGTTTGGCGCGTTCCAGGTTTTTTTTCAAACTTTCGGCGTCATTGTGTTGGAAAGTAAAACGCTTTCCTTGATGCAAACGCACCCCGTCGATGATACTGGCATGCGAATCGATGTCGTAAACGATTACATCATTTTTATCCACCAAGGCATCGATAATCGACACATTGCCCTGGTAGCCGAAATTGAGCAAATAGGCGGCTTCTTTACCAACAAACTCGGCCAATTCCCGTTCCAATTGCTCGTGCATATCGGTATGGCCCGACATGGGGCGTGAACCCATGGGATAGGCCAATCCCCATTTGGCGGCCGCTTCGGCGTCGGCTTTGCGTATTTCGGGATGGTTGCCCAGACCCAAATAATCGTTTATGCTCCACATGATCATTTCCTGCCCGTTAAATTTCATTCGCGGGCCCAATTCACCGGTCAGCTTGGGAAACATATAATAACCTTCCCCTATTTCACGATATTGGGTCAAGGGGCCTTTCCGTTTAATTTTATCAAATATATCGTTCATGCCAAAGAATTTGCGCTTTCTGGCAAAGGTATAACAATTTTATTTTTTCCTCTTATACTAAAATTACAAAAATACAATCTTCCAGGTATTTGTACTTAAATTTCTGAAAGCAAGGTCAAAAAAACTTTTTTGTATATCGGCCATATCTCAAAAAGATCCCGCGCAAAGCGGTTTTAAAAAAAGTAATTTACTTGATGAAAATCATATTTGCAATGAACCGCAAAAAATAACTTTGAGTAAAATTCAATCATTATGCTACGCACATCGGTCGCTAAGAAAATGGCCATGGCCGTGTCGGGGCTTTTTTTGGTCACCTTCATATTGCTCCACCTGAGCATTAACCTGACCCTGCTATGGCCCGGTCGTGAAGTTTTCGAAAAGGCGGTGCACTTTATGGGCACCAACCTTTTTATTCGTATTATGGAACCCATCTTGTTTTTGGGTTTTATTTTTCACATTGCCATGGGTATCTATCTGGAATGGCAAAACAGGAAAAACCGTCCGGTCAAATATGAAAAATACAACGGTTCGGCCGTTGCCTCCTGGGCATCGCGCAATATGATTTGGACGGGCTTGTTTGTGCTCTTTTTCCTGTTGGTCCATTTCTATAACTATTATGTTCCTTTCCGCTACGGCAAAGTGGAAAGCCACTACGATTTGGTTACCGGATTGTTTGCCAGTCCGGTTTATACCTTACTATATGTATTGGCCTTTACGGGTTTGGGTATTCACCTGAGCCACGGATTCCAATCGGCCTTTCAGAGTTTGGGCGCTCCGCGTGAAAAGTGCTACAAATTCTTGCGTTGTTTGGGCAATGTGATTGCCTGGCTCGTGGGATTGGGCTTTTCGGCCATTGCCCTGTATTTTTATTTCCAACATTTAAAATAATTCGGCTATGTCAAGCATAAACATTCGCGAAGGAAAACCTTTGCAGGCGCGTATTCCGCAAGGTCCGTTACCGGAAAAATGGACGCATTACAAGGATAAAATCCGCCTGGTAAGTCCGGCCAACAAACGCAAGTTGGACATCATTGTGGTGGGCACCGGTTTGGCCGGGGCATCCGCTGCCGCAACGCTTGCCCAGTTAGGTTACAACGTCAAGGCTTTTGCCTTCCAAGATTCGCCGCGCCGTGCCCACTCCATTGCCGCCCAAGGCGGTATCAACGCATCGAAAAACTATCAAAACGACGGCGACTCGGATTGGCGTCTGTTCTACGACACCATCAAAGGTGGCGATTACCGTTCGCGCGAAGCCAACGTATATCGCTTGGCCGAAGTATCGGGCAATATTATCGACCAGGCCGTGATGCAAGGCGTGCCCTTTGCCCGCGAATACGGCGGACTGTTGGATAACCGTTCGTTCGGCGGCGTGTTGGTGTCGCGCACCTTCTATGCCAAAGGCCAAACCGGTCAGCAATTACTTTTGGGTGCCTACGGCGCCTTGAACCGTCAAATCGCCCGCGGCAAAGTGGAAATGTATAACCGCCATGTGATGCTCGACCTGGTGGTGATCGACGGCCATGCCCGGGGTATTATCACGCGTAATTTGGTTACGGGCGAAATCCAACGTTTTTCGGCCCATGCGGTGGTGTTGGCCACGGGTGGTTACAGCAATGCCTACTTCCTTTCGACCAATGCCATGGGGAGCAATGCCACGGCCGCTTGGCGCGCCCACCGCAAAGGAGCTTATTTTGCCAATCCTTCGTTTGTGCAAATCCATCCCACTTGTATTCCGCGAAGCAGCGAACACCAGTCCAAACTGACGCTGATGTCGGAATCGCTGCGTAACGACGGACGTATTTGGGTGCCCAAAAAATTGGAAGACGCCCAGGCCCTGCGCGAAGGCAAACTCAAACCTACCGATATTCCCGAAGAAGACCGCGACTATTACTTGGAGCGCCGTTACCCGGCTTTCGGTAACCTGGTGCCGCGCGATGTGGCTTCACGTGCCGCCAAAGAACGTTGCGATGCCGGCTACGGCGTAAACAAAACCGGCGAAGCCGTGTTCCTAGACTTCGCTTCGGCCATTGAACGCTATGGCAAGGAACAGGCCCATTTACAAGGCATCCACAATCCCTCCAAAGAAGTTATCAAGCAATTGGGTAAAAAAATCATCGAAGAAAAATACGGTAACCTGTTCCAGATGTACGAAAAAATCACCGGCGATAATCCTTACGAAACACCCATGATGATTTATCCGGCCAACCATTATACCATGGGAGGCCTTTGGGTGGACTACGATTTGCAATCCAATCTGCCGGGATTGTTTGTTATTGGCGAAGCCAACTTCTCCGATCATGGCGCCAACCGGCTCGGCGCTTCGGCATTGATGCAAGGGCTGGCTGACGGTTATTTCGTTTTGCCCTACACCATAGGCGATTACTTAGCCGACTACATCCGCGAAGGTAAAGTGCCTACGGACTCCCCCGAATTCGACGAAGCCGAAGAAAAAGTGCGTCGCGAAATAGATTTCTTTATCAACAACGAAGGCACCCACTCGGTGGATTGGTTCCATCGCAAGCTCGGAAAAATCCTTTGGGACAAAGTGGGCCTGGCCCGCAATGCCGAAGGACTGAAAAAGGCCATTGAGGAAATTCACGAACTCCGCCATGCCTATTGGAAAGAAGTCAAAGTGCCCGGCCGGGCCGATGATTTCAATCCCGAATTGGAAAAAGCCCTTTATGTGGGCGACTATATGGAATTGGCCGAACTTTTGGCCCTGGATGCCTTGCATCGCAATGAATCCTGTGGAGGACACTTCCGCGAAGAATACCAAACCGAAGACGGCGAAGCTCTTCGCGACGACGAACACTATGCCTACGTGGCGGCTTGGGAATATCCGGCCGGCCCGTATGACCGGTATGAAAAAGCGGTGGACATCAGCCAATCCATCCTGCATAAAGAACCGCTTAAATTCGAATTTGTTACTCCCACAACCCGTAGCTACAAATAATAACGACCATGAAACTACATCTCAAAATATGGCGCCAAAAAGGGCCTAACCACAAAGGCCGCCTGGTGGATTACGATTTGGACGGCGTTTCGCCCGATATGTCCTTCCTGGAAATGTTGGACATGCTCAACGAAAAACTCATTGCCCGCGACGAAGAGCCCATTGCATTCGATCACGACTGCCGCGAAGGTATTTGCGGAATGTGTTCACTCTTTATCAACGGACAAGCACACGGGCCCGATGCCTTGACCACAACATGTCAATTGCACATGCGCCGCTTTAAGGACGGCGACACCATTGTCATTGAGCCCTGGCGGGCCAAACCTTTCCCCATCATCAAAGACTTGGTGGTAGACCGCAGCGCTTTCGACCGCATCCAACAGGCCGGCGGGTATATCTCGGTCAACACCTCGGGCCGCACGGTGGAAGCTAACAATATCCCCATTCCCAAAGACACGGCCGACAAGGCCTTCGATGCGGCCACATGCATTGGTTGCGGTGCTTGTGTGGCCACGTGTAAAAACGCCTCGGCCATGCTCTTTGTGGCCGGACGCGTAAGCCACCTGAACCGTCTGCCACAAGGCCATGTGGAAGCCGCCCGACGTGTGCAACAAATGATTGCCGCCATGGATGCCGAGGGATTCGGTTCCTGTACCAACACGGGCGCCTGCGAAGTGGCTTGCCCCAAAGGTATCTCATTGGCGGATATCGCCTACATGAACAAAGAATTCATAGCTTCGCATTTTAGCAAATGAAATGTTTGAAATAATAATGATAAAGCCCCGTTTTTCCGGGGCTTTAATTTTTTTGAGGCATTATAACTTGTAAACAACCCCCAGATTAACATAGCTTTTCCCGTAGCCTGCTTCAAGAAAAACCCCGAAATGTTCCGCCGGAAAATAATTGGCACCTATCATTAAAGACGTTTGAACATCAGGGAAAGGAAGAAACAAATGAAAATAAACGGGAGC
>JALWYR010000002.1:325-9476 GCA_027003085.1 Flavobacteriales bacterium | reverse complement strand
GCCCGATATTTTGGATGTGCAACGGCTCATCGAAATCTTGATGGATTTGGGTGTTAAGGTCAGCCGTCAAGGTCCCGATACCTACACCTTCCGGGCCGATGAAATTAATCCCGAATATTTGATTTCGGACGAATTCCGGCAGAAAGCTTCGGGCATACGCGGTTCGGTGATGATTATGGGGCCGCTTTTGGCCCGCTTCGGACGGGCTTTTTTGCCCAAGCCCGGCGGCGATAAAATCGGACGGCGACGCTTGGATACCCACTTCGAAGGATTTATGAAATTGGGAGCCAAATTCCGTTTTAATCCCGACGAACATTTCTATGGCGTAGAAGCCGAAAAACTCACCGGAACCTATATGCTACTGCCCGAAGCATCGGTTACGGGAACAGCTAATTTGCTGATGGCCGCAACTTTGGCCAAAGGAACAACCACTATTTATAATGCGGCCTGTGAGCCCTATTTGCAGCAGTTGGCCAAGATGCTCAACCGGATGGGTGCGCGTATTTCGGGTATCGGTTCCAATATGCTCACCATTGAGGGCGTGGAACGCCTGGGCGGCACCGAACACCGCATATTGCCCGATATGATCGAAATCGGTTCGTGGATAGGCCTGGCCGCCATGACCCGGTCCGATATTACCATAAAAAATGCATCGGTCGAAAATCTGGGTCAAATCCTTGATACTTTCGGCCGCTTGGGTATCCGGATGGAAATCAAGAATGACGATATTCATATTCCGGCACAAGAACATTACGAGATAAAGACTTTTATCGACGGTTCGGTGCTAACGGTTTACGACGCACCTTGGCCGGGTTTTCCGCCCGATTTGCTCAGTATTGTGCTGGTAACGGCCATTCAGGCCAAGGGAAATCTGCTGGTGCATCAAAAAATGTTCGAAAGCCGGCTTTTCTTTGTGGACCGGCTCATCGATATGGGTGCCGAAATTGTTTTGTGCGACCCGCACAGGGCCCACGTGTCGGGTTTCGATTTCAAAACGCCTTTGCGAGGTATCCGCATGGTGTCGCCCGACATCAGGGCCGGTATTTCTTTGCTCATCGCCGCCCTGTCGGCACAGGGAACAAGTTATATCCACAACATCCAACAAATCGACCGTGGCTACGAAGCCATCGACGAAAAACTGCGCCGTTTGGGCGCCCGAATCGAACGTGTGGATGACTGAGCCGGAAGTTTTTTGGGAAAAATATTTGCGCAATGCCAAACGGCGCCTGGGCACCACAGGCACAGCCACGGGAGCCGAACGTTCGCCTTTTCAGCGCGATTTTGACCGCATTGTGTTTTCCGATGCCTTCCGGCGCCTTCAAAACAAAACGCAAGTAATGCCCCTGCCCGACAACGAAAGCGTGCGCAACCGGCTAACCCACAGTTTGGAAACCTCGTCGGTGGCCCGTTCGTTGGGCATCTTGGCAGGACAGCATTTTGCGGAGAAATACCCTGATTTGGCAGCCCGGTTACAACTACGGCCCGAGGATTTCGGCGCCATGGTTTCGGCCGCAGCTTTGGCCCACGATATTGGTAACCCGCCTTTCGGGCATCAAGGGGAGGAAGCCATATCGGAATATTTCAGGGGAGAGGATTTCCCGCATCGCAAAGAACTCACCGATGCCCAGCGTAGCGATTTGGAACATTTCGAAGGCAATGCCGCCGGTTTTCGTATTTTGGCCCATACCCAAATGCCCGGCAATTCCATCAAGGGCGGCCTGCGACTGAGTTTGGGCACCTACGGGAGTTTTATCAAATATCCCGGGCCGTCTTGGCCCAAACCGGATAAGCCACCGGAACGCAGCCGTAAAAAATACGGTTATTTTCAGGCCGATGCCGGTATTTTCCGGACAATTGCAGGGGACTTAAATCTTTTGCCACATACCGGTACGGATGGGGCATTCAAACGTTTTCCTTTGGTATTCCTGACCGAAGCGGCCGACGATATTTGTTATTCGGTTATTGACTACGAGGACGGCTATCATTTGGGGCGTATCGGTTTCGATGAGATTTATTCGCATCTGGATGCCTTGGTGCGCACCTATGAACTGCCTGCCAATTACGAGGAACGATTGAAACAAATCAAGGATCCGGGACAGCGTATCGGATATTTACGTTCGCTGGCCATCAACGCTTTGGTGCATCATGCGGCAAAAGCATTCGTTGATAACGAGCCCGGAATATTGGACGGCACTTTTGACATGGCTTTGGTGGATGCTTTTCCCGAGGATGTCCGGGAAATATTGATGCAAATCGAACGGAACAGCGTGGAACGCATATATCGCCACCCCGAGGTTTTACACAAGGAAGCGGCGGGCAAAACCATCCTCCCCGATCTGGTGGACAGGTTTGTGCAGGCGCAATTTGACCCAGGACGTTACCGGCAATTTTATTTGCTTTTGCCGGTGGCCTACCGTGGTGGTGATTCGACCTACGAAAAAATCTTGAATGCCGTTATGTTTGTGGCTTCCATGTCCGACAGGCAAGCGGTGCAATGGTATCGCAGTTTTAACGGCTTGGGAAATTCGTTATAAAAAAACCGCCCTCCAACGGAAGGCGGTTTGCTTTTTGTATAAACAACCGGAATATTATTCCTTAATCAATCGATAGGTTCCTTGTTTGTCGCCTATTTGAACGTTGAGCAGGTAAACACCTTGCGGCAGGCGGGAAATATCCATACTATTGCCGGTGGGATTTTCCAAGCTCATCAATACTTGACCGGTAAGGTTGGTTACTTGAACACGGTTCACGCTTTCCGAAGCATTCCAACGGATGGTTCCCGTGGTAGGGTTGGGGTAGAAGGAGAAATCTGCTTGGGTGAGCTCACCGGCATTAAGTGTGGAATTACCCGAAATGTCGATGGTGAAGGGACCTTCGTTACCATCATATGAATGACTGTTATATCCAACATTTACATAGTAGGTGGTGTTATCTGTGGGGGTGAAAGTAACCGTCTCAGCGGTACCCGAGTAACCAGCATCTGCGTTGGCTACACAGGTAAACGAACCACAGGAACCTGTATAAACAGCTACTTCTGCATTCCAATTGTCCGGGTCAACTTGAATGGTAATATCACCATTGGCAGTTCCTACGGTAAATTTATACCAAACACCATCGTTCATTCCACGATTGCTGCTTCCATCATCACAGGCTGTTATAAATCCGTCGTTATTGGTGTCATAGGTAGCATCTTGTGTGTTATTGTAAGGCAATGAAGCTACTTCAATAGCATTACTACAAGCATCGTTTTCGGGAATATCTACTACGAATACACATATGTTAAATTGACCAAATCTATCATTACCATACTCCCATACGCGGACATAATAGGTGTTTCCAGGAGTAAGATCTGTTCTTCGGATCTCTGGAAATAAACCAGGTCCATCATCATCATCACACTCTATTACTGAGAGGTTACTACAATCTCCTTCATATAATGCCATACCTGCGTCGGATACGTTGCTTCCGCTTTCACTACTGGTCCTGATAATAACCATTTGATCGGAAGTCAGAGTGGCCGGTGTTGTAAATGAAAACCATACGTCACCACCATTATAATTTGCACACCCTGGGGATGCTACGCCTGAATCAGTAGCACCTTCATTAGTAGCAACCGTGTTTGAACATGTTTGTCCTACGGGTAAATCAATAGCTCCGGAACAATCATCATTGGCCGGTGGACAGAAATATTGAATATGATCAGAGGAGGAAAAGTTGGAATTATCATCATTTGTCACGGTAATAGTTACATCCGTTCCGCTGGCATAAGGCCCAAAGGTTACAGTGCCAACAGCTGTGATTTGTTGAGACATACTGCCTTGATCATCGGAAATGGTAACCGAAGAAGCTCCTCCAAGATCGGTAACGTTTACATCAACGGAGAATTGATTGTTGCTGCAATCGGGCACTTCGGATAGTGTGAAAGTAGGATCTTCATAAAGCGAAGTCGTACTTGAAAGTGTGGGAGAACTAAAACAAAAGCCCCAGTTATATCCATTTCCTCCGGTTGTATCATCATTATAAATAAAACGGTATTTGAATCCGCTTAATTGGGTAGCCGTAAATGATGAGATATCCAGCGAAGCTGTATAATGTTCCGGTGTTCCGTTGCAAAAATTATTGGTAGGAGCACTTGGCGTATCGTCGTTAGGAAACTGATAAAGCAATGTCCAGGCCGAAGCATCGGCATCCCAATATTCAATGGCTAAATATTCATCATTATCTACGTTATTGTAAACATAATCGCCTGTTATTAAAATATAATTTTCACCGGCGGATTGCGCTGCTGAAATATCTATAACAGGAGATTCGGCGGCAATAACATCATGGGAACCACTTCCCGTATCATCGTCATCATAAGCAAAATGATCCGAAGTTGTAGGATCCGCTTCAATGTCTTGCGAACCGGAACCGGAGTGCGCAATAACATTGAGCGTCCAGTTGGTATTCGGCCAATTGGCCGGCTCGTTTACCGCTTGGCTGTTGCCTTTCCAAGTGAAGGCAAGCGCCAAGAACAAACTCAAAAGAATAGTTTTTCTCATAACATCTTGTTTTAGGGTTATTGTTATAGACAAAATTAAAAAATCTTTTTATTACTACGAAAGTTATTAGTTATTTGAATTATGTGATAAAAAATATTCATTAAAGAGTGCAATATTTTATTAATATGAAAATTAGTCTATACTTTTTGCGTAATAAATTTTTGAATTTTTAATAAAATGGAGAATTCAAAAACAATCTTTCATTCCGGTTTTCGCCCGAAAACTGACAAAATCCTTCTTTTGGCCGCGTAAAAACGCTAAATTTGGACAAATCCAAAAGCATATTCATTATGAACCTACACGAATATCAGGGAAAAGAAATTCTGAGCCGTGCCGGTGTGCGTGTCCAACGCGGCTATGTGGCCTCCACTCCCGAAGAGGCCGTGGAAAAAGCCAAACAATTGGCTGAAGAAACCGGTACCAAATACTTTGTTATCAAAGCCCAAGTACATGCCGGAGGCCGCGGAAAGGCGGGCGGTGTCAAATTGGCCAAAAACCTGGACGAGGTCTACGAAAAAGCCAAACAAATTCTGGGCATGCGCCTGGTAACGCCCCAAACCGGCAAGCAAGGAAAAATCGTCCATCAGGTTTTGGTGGCCGAGGATGTTTACTACCCGGGCGAATCGGAGCCCGAAGAATATTATATGTCCGTGATGCTCAACCGCGAAAAGGCCGCCAATATGATTATGTATTCACCCGAAGGCGGCATGAACATCGAAGAAGTGGCCGAGAAATCGCCCGAAAAAATCTTTATCGAATACATCGACCCCGCCCACGGTTTGCAAGACTTCCAAGCGCGCCGCGTGGCCTTTAACCTGGGACTGAGCGGCCAGGCCTTTAAGGAAATGGTGAAGTTCGTAAAAGCGCTCTACAAGGCCTATGTGGACAACGACGCTTCATTGTTCGAAATCAACCCCGTGCTCAAAACCTCCGACAACAAAATCCTGGCCGTGGACAGCAAGGTGGTTATCGACAACAATGCATTGTTCCGTCATCCTGACATAGCCGCCATGCGCGATGTGCGCGAAGAAAATCCCATCGAAGTGGAAGCCAAAGCCGCCGGACTCAACTATGTGGCACTTGATGGCAACGTGGGTTGTATGGTCAACGGCGCCGGTTTGGCCATGGCCACCATGGACCTTATCAAACAATCCGGCGGCGATCCGGCCAACTTTTTGGATGTAGGCGGAACCGCCGATGCCGAGCGGGTGGAAAAAGGTTTCCGCATTATTCTCAAAGATCCTAAGGTAAAAGCCATTTTGGTAAACATCTTTGGCGGTATCGTCCGCGCCGACCGTGTGGCCCAAGGTATTGTGGATGCCTACAATAATATGAAAGGCGAAATTCACGTACCCATTATTGTTCGCCTCCAAGGCACCAATGCCGACAAGGCCAAAGAATTGATCGAAAAAAGCGGTATTCCCGTGCATTTTGTAACCGAATTCCGCGAAGCGGCCGACAAAGTCAAAGAGCTGGTCGGTTGATGGTTATAATATGTAATTTATGAATTTTTTATCCCGCCATATCCGGCGGGATTTTTTTGTTGTGAAAAATTTTTCCTATTTTTAGGCAATCAAAAAAATCCGACTTATGTTTCCTTTGGTTGATTGGACGGCTGGTAATTTAATGGGTGCTTTCTTTTTCCTGGTGATTATTATTCTCGGTGTTTGGGTTACATGGATTATTTATAAGGCGGGGAAAAAGAAATAACCGGTCATCTATACCGGCCATAGCAAAACGGCCGTAAGTAGTGTCAGTAACGATGTTCGTTTGAGCATCATGTTGTAGTATTGTCCTTGATTTTTTCGTTGCAGCCCGTAAGATTGCCACCAAAGGTATAGTGCGGGTAGCGGAGCAATAAATCCTGTTTTGTAACCGGGTTGTCGAATGGCCAAATAAAGCAGAAGCAGGAAACTTATTAACAGCAAAGCCCGGTGGTAGGCGAAAGCATTGTTGTGCCCCAGTTTGACGGCCAGTGTAATTTTCCCGCTATGCAGGTCGGTTTCGCGGTCGCGCATATTGTTCAGGTTGAGCACGGCTACACTCATCAGCCCAATGGCCAAAGCCGGATAAATAACCGGAGGATTCCACTTGCCCGTATAAAGATAGTAGGAACCGCATACCGCCACGCAACCGAAAAAAATCAACACGAACAAATCACCCAAACCGGCATATCCGTAGGCCGTGCGCCCCACGGTGTATTTGATGGCCGCCCAAACAGCCGCCAATCCCAACAAAAAATAGGCAATAAACGTCGTATCAATACGCCCGAAGGCCGTAACCAATAAGGCCAGAGTGCTCATTACCGACAGAATGACCGTCAGCACAATGGCTCGCTTCATTTCGTCCGGCGAAATAATGCCCGATTGCACGGCCCGTAGCGGCCCTTTGCGGTGGTTATCGGTGCCCTTCACTCCGTCGCCGTAGTCGTTGGCCAGGTTGGAAAGAATTTGATACAACGATGCCGTGAGCAAACTCAACGCAAACACGCCCGGCCGCCAATTGCCTTCGCGCACAGCCATGGCCGTGCCCGCCACGATACCCGCCCACGAAAGCGGCAGGGTGCGCAGGCGCAGGGCGGCAATCCACATCCGGGTTTTGGTGTTCATATTTTCCAACGTTTTCGGGCTTTTTCCAAATCGGCCGGGGTGTCGATGCCGGCATAATCAAAATCCGTTGGCAAAATGCGGATTCGCAAGCCGTTTTCCAGAAAGCGCAAATTTTCGAGCCGTTCGGTTTGTTCCAAAATCGTGGGCGGCATTTGGGCCACGCGTTGCAAAACACCGGCCCGGAAAGCATAAATACCGATGTGCTTGCAAGCGCCCGTAAAACGGCCCTCGCGCGGGTAGGGTATGGGCGCCCGCGAAAAATACAAGGCAAAGCCCTGCCGGTCGGTTACCACCTTTACGTTATTCGGATTCCGGAATTCGGCTTCATTGGCAATAGGACGGCAGAAACTCAGAATATCGATGTTTCCGTCGCTGTCGGCTTCAAAAGTTTGCCGGATGCGTTGCATATCACCGGCCGGCACAAAGGGTTCGTCGCCCTGGATGTTGACAAAAATATCGGCATTTATTTCACGGGCGGCTTCGGCAATGCGGTCGGTTCCCGAGGGATGGGTTTGCCGGCTGATAAAAGTTTCGCCGCCTTCGGTTTCGATGGCCCGGGCAATTTCCGCACTGTCGGTTACCACTACCACACGGTCGAACACACCGCTATCCACAGCGCTTTGCCAGGTGCGCACGATCACCGGCTTTCCGCCCAAGTCCTGCAAGAGTTTACGCGGAAACCGTTCCGATGCCAAGCGGGCCGGAATCAAGCAGATGATTTTCATTGGGCTCCCCATTGGTCCAGCAAGCGTTTTATGCGCGACGAGTTCCAGTCGAGTGCACCGGTCTTTTTGACCCGCATCACGCCGTTTGCATCAATGATTATGGTAGTAGGGATAACATTGGAACGAAACGGTCCGGGTGTGTTCGATGCCCGGAAATATACGGGAATGTCCAAACTCCGCTCTTGCAAAAATGCCCGTGCACGTCCCGGACTATCGAGCGAAACGAACAGGAAATGCACCTTTTGGCCGTAGTCCTTATACAAACCGGCCAACGAAGGTAATTCGGCCACGCAAGGCGGGCACGTAACCGACCAAAAGTTGATCAGCACGGGTTTTCCGCGCAAATCTCCCAGCCGTAGCGTATTTCCGCGGTCGTCGGCCAGGGTCCACTGCCATACGTTTTCATCCAAACTTACCTGCTCATCTTTGTCCAAAGTAATTCCTTCGATGCCCGTTCGTGCTTTGCCCACCAGTTCGGTCAGGAAAATGCGCACCGGATTTTGCGGCACAAAAATCATATAGGCCAGAAACAACACAAAGGCAATATCCCATTTATGTTTGGCGGCATAGTTTTTCCAATCCATCGAAACCGGTTTATGTAGCACAAAAGTAACGAAATCCTGCGGATGTTCGAATTGATGCTTTTTAGGGCGCCCGGGCGCCCGGGTTCGGCGGCTACGCCAACGCCAAGCGCTTCGGCCGGCGGAGCGTCCTTACGCTTGGCGTGCCGAACTCCGGCGCCCGCCGCGTGCTCCGCTTTTATCTTGCCCTCCATCCGGCGGTTTTTGTAGGGCCGGCGCCGTGGTCTTTTTGTCGGAGCGGCAAAGCCCCCGCCGCCGGCACAAAAACATCGCCGGCTGCCGTGCAAGGATACCGCTGCGCCCGCTGGCGCGGCAAAGACCGGCAAAGCCGGCCTTCAATGTTTACAATAGGAGACCAATGTCATTCCGACAGAGTTTTGCCGGCGTCAGCTAGGCAAAACGACGAGGAATCTCTGTGCAGGACGGACAATAGGAACCTCAAATTTCGTCCCGGATGAAGCATCCGTGTCGAGATTTCTCAGTCGCGCCCTTCGGGCGCTCATCGAAAAGACGCTATGCTTCAATGTTTGCAATAGGAGAAACAAAATCGAAAATTAATGTTCAATTGCTCGGTATTCATTATTCGAGGGCGGCTTGTAATCTTTTTTGTTTTCCTTGTTCTTTCTTTTGCTCGTCCAAAAGAAAGAACCAAATCATTAAAAATGTTTTTTGTTCGGCTTCGCCGAACAAAGAAA
>JALWYR010000002.1:0-315 GCA_027003085.1 Flavobacteriales bacterium | reverse complement strand
GCGGGTTTCCCCCGTGTTGCCCCCGGTATGTCATTCCCGCGAAAGCGGGAATCCGGGCGCTCCGTATTGCTTCCCTTTGTTATTCCGCGTTACGGTTTTCGCCTTCAATATTTGCAGTAGGAGAACTCAAATCGGAAATCGACAAATCATCTGTCCGGTGTTCGGTATTCAAGCGCGATCTATCGCGCGCCAAACGCGCCAGGGATGGGAGCGGTATGAGCCGAAGGGTAGGCATCGCTTCAAGCATAAATTATCACACCAAGTTTTGTTCTTTTTGCCGACAACGGCATTGGCACCCCTTGCCATAGCTACGGC
>JALWYR010000001.1 GCA_027003085.1 Flavobacteriales bacterium | reverse complement strand
CCGGCATACCAAATGGCCACGCGTTCGGCACACATACCCGAAGGGTATGCGGCGTTTTCCTGGTTGCTCCCCGTAACGATAATACCGTTGTCCAAGCGTAAGGCCGCTCCCACCTTAAAGCCCGAATAGGGCGCATAGGCCCGTTCGCGGGCCGCTTCGGCCGCCTTGCGTAATTCCTGCACGGAGGCGGGAAGTTCATCCACATCGAATTCGTCGATATGGACCGGTATGGTAAAGGTTTTCATAATTCCGGATTTAATCGGTTTGACCCTTTTGGGTGCCTTTCATTTTTTCTACAAAAAAGGTAAGCGAAAAACGCATGGTTCCATCCAAGGGCGTGCGGATTTTGGCCGTGGAAAACAGGTAGGAAACATCCAACACCATAAAATTGTATTTGAATCCCGCACCCAGGGTCAGGTATTTACGTTTTCCTTTGATTTCGCTTTCGTGGAAATAGCCCGCACGCACTTTGAAGGCATCCATATAGGCATATTCCACACCTGCCGACCAAACAAATTCTTTGAGTTCTTCGCTCATTCCGCCCGGCGCATCGCCGAAGGATTGGAAAATACCTTGCATCCATCCCACGCGGTCGTCTTTGCCGCTGATAATGGCTCCGGTGGTGTCGTTGCGTATAGGCGGCGTGGGCACCAATAATTTGGAAGTTTCCAACTGAATACTGATGGTATTGTAATCGTCGGCCATATAATCGAATCCGGCACCCAGACGCAGGTTGGTGGGCAGGAAATCGCCTTCGGCCGAGGAATAATATTTGAGTTTAGGCCCCAAATTTTGCAGGTTAAACCCGAGCCGGTAGCGGCCCGAAGCATCGCCCATATCTTTTTCGGCCGATTGGTAAAAACCCGAAATATCCACGGCAAAATCCTTGGCGGCCGAAGCATCCGATTGCGAGGTTTCCAATTTGAGATCGGAAACCACAAAACGCATGCCCACAGCCAGCGAAAAGTTTTTGGAAAGCATCAAGGCGTAGGCCCCGTCGATGGCAAATTCGTTGGGCGAAACCGTGCCCATATCCTGCCCGTTGATGTCGGTCAGGTTGATTTGACCCAATCCGAAGTAGCGCAAACTCACGCCGTAGGAACTGCGTTCGTTAATGCGGGCAAAGTGGGTGAGATAAATCAGGTTAATATCGTTGATCAACCGGCTCAGGTAGGGCGTGTAACTTACGCCGAATCCGAAGTTTTTGTCCAGGAAATTATATTTGGCCGCGTTCCAATATTGGCTGTAAGCGTCGGGCGTGGTGGCCACCCCTTGGTCGCCCATTCCGGCGGCACGGGCATCGGGAGAAATCAACAGGAAAGGAACGGCGGTGGTAATCACACGCGTATCGTTATTTTGTGCCCTAAGCGGTAATAAAAAAATCAAGCTCAATAATCCGGTCCAGAAGAAATTTTTCATAAATCCGTTGGTTTTACATTACAAATATAAGGTTTTATCAAAGTTTAACCAGTTTTTCCCAGCGCGAGACCTGTTTTCCGTCGGCCGTGCGCAGGATGATTTGGTAAAAATACACACCTTTGGCCAGGCGTTGGCCGAAATCGTCGCGACCGTCCCAATGAATGTCGCGGGAAGTAAACCCTTGGTCAACAATGCTTTGATGATGCGACCATACGAGTTTTCCGGCCACATTGAACACGCGCACCCAAACATCGAGGGTCTCGAACGGCCGGTTATGGGTAAACCAAAATTCGGTATAATCGGTAAATGGATTGGGATAATTAAGCACACGGGTTATTTGCAAATCTTCTTTTTGCACCACGCGGAAATGCAATTCGGCCGTTCCCTTGTTGTTGTAGGTATCCCAAGCCGTAAAGCGAAGCGTATGTTCGCCCGGTTCCAGGTCGAAAAGTTTGAATTTGATTTTTCCGCTGCGGTAGGTGTTTTCGTCGGCTTGGTAATAATCGTTCAGGATAAACGTAAGGTCTTCGCGCCCGTCGATTACGGCCACCAAATCGTGGCCCACACCACCCACGGTGTTGATGCCGTTTTCGTCCGACAGTTTGGCCAACAGGAAAGGATTGGCATCGGTAATACCGCCATCGGCAAAATTTTCGTCGTTCATATACAGCCGTATGAGCGGAGGTGTGTTGTCGTCGGGGGCTTGGGTGTTGATGCCCCCCACAATGCGCGTGGTGTCCACGCCGTGGCGTATGTCGGTGTTTTGACGGCCGTAAAGTCCGATGCGCCCATGCCCGTAATTGGGACGTAAGTCTTTGGGAGCTACGAACTCAAAGCTAAATTCACCGTTGGTAATACTTGTTTGACCACTGAAAATCGTAGGGCCTATTTTGCGGAAACTAATGTTTTGGCCGGGCACATTGTCGTTGTTCAGGGTTTGTGCTTCGATGGATTTGTCCGAAATGCGCACCGAGAGTTTTCCGTTGTAGCCGGACAGGAATTGGTTGTTGGCATCATAGATCTTTCCGTGCACTTGCACGCGGTCGAGGGCCCGGATGGTGTCGGTCAGCGCTCCTTGCACCGAAGTAATTACCACTTGCGGCCGGCCGAAATGCAAAGGCATGGCCGGGTCGCCCAGCAGGGAAATTTTGTTGTTGATGCTGCCCCAGTGTTGCTTGGTAAGCATCAGCGCTTCGCCCGGCGTTCGGAAGCGGACAAAATGCCCCGTTTCGGTGCCCAACAAGTATTTGTAGAGCGATTTGTTAAAGTTCATTCCCGCATGTGCATTGATTTCGCGCACGGTGGTGATGACCTGAAAGGCACCGCCTTGAAAGTTGTTGGTAAACAATTCGGCCCCGCTCACCAGATCGGGATTGTCGAAACGGCCGAACTCGCAGGTAACGGTGGACACAAAAGGCAATTTGTCGTAGTTGCGCAAAGATTCGATTTCGGGCACATTCATCACCCGTTCGTGCGTCCATCCGTATTCGTTGCCGTGGCCAATGAAATTGAGAATCAAAGTGCCTTGTTCAAAAGCGTTGAGCAAATCGCGTTTGGCTTCGGGATAGCGATAACCGCCCGATGTGGATTGTTGGCGGTAGGCATCCAGGTAGATTTTATTGAGCCGGATATGGGGATGGTGGGTTTCGATGTCGTGGGCAATGGCCATTGTGCTGTATATAAGTCCCAACTCCCACACGCGGTCGGGCCCGTCGGCATCGTCCGAAAGCAGGGTAACGGTATTGTGCCAAATGCCATAAGTGGATGTGTCGTAGTAGTGCAACAACTTGTCGGTCATTTTTTCCGCTTCATCGGCCGAGCTTACCGTGAGCCGTCCCACTGCCAGGTCGGGAATAGCCAAATGCATATCCAACCAACCTTCGCCATCGTCCATACCGGCAAAAAAGTCATCGGTTACGAAGCTCGAAACCAAGGAAAAACTTTGTAAACTTTGGTAGGACGGTATCACATTGCTGTTTTCACCGGCATCGTGCATCAGGTTTTTAAAATCCCACGAAGTGTCGCCCATCAACAAAACGTAGCGCAACCGCTCAGCCGGCGATGGTGCATTTTGGTAAACGTAGCGGATGAAATTACGTATGGCCGCCGGGTCGGGGGTGCCGTTGCCGAATTCCAAATAAATTTTTTCCAACGGAGCAAAATAGGCCCTGAGTCCGCGTTGGCTATGGAACTCCACCAATCGCCGCGCCGAAGCTTCGAAAGCCGCCGGTGCAATGAGCAAATAATCGGGCGAGTGCAAACTGCCGGTAAAATAAAACACATCGTAGTGCAAATCCGATTGTTCCACATTGGTTTTGCCGGCTTTTTCGGGCGTCAGGAAGCGTGTTCCCAAAACAAAATAGCGTCTTTTACCCGGAGGGGCTGTCCAATAAAAATCGGCCTGACCGTTGTTTGTTATCCGTTTAATATCAAAGGGATTACTCACATCCCACACGGCCGGCACGTTCGAGGCATTGCCCAGGTGGTAACGCACATTGTCCGAAGTAGATTCCTGGGCCGGATGCTGCACCAAAAAACCGTCGCTACGTGCTTGAAGCCGGCAAAAAGCGCCCACTTTGAGGTAATCCAAGTGGATGCGTGCCGATGCATAGCCGTTGTCGTTGTATTGCAAGCGAACGCTTATATGATCACCGCTCACATCAAGGCTGTCCCGGCGCAAAGCACCTATGGCCAGCAGGCCGTTGTTGCGCATTATGTCGGTCAGGGCATTGATGTTTATGGGCGGTGCCGGTGTTCCGTTGATGCTTATGGAAAGACTACCCGGTGCCGGATTATCGGTGGCCAAACTCAATGCATAGCGTAGCTTGCGTCCCGGCACCCTGGGCGGAAAGTCGAATTCGAAAGTGCGGATAGCTTGACCTTGGTTAAAATTATTGCCAAACCAACGCCGGCCCAAGGATACCATATTGATACTATCGGTTTCGTAGAAGCGTTCGGTATAGTATTCGTTCAAAGTCAGGCCCAAAGATCCGGAAGGTGGTGAATAATCCGTAATTCGAAGCCCCGGCGTGTTGTCGATGTGTAGATAATAATAGGCCTTGTCGGTATAGAGGTTGTTAAAGGTTTGGCTTTCGTTGTTCCAACTGTGTTCGCCGTAGGCGAAAAACAGGATATAATCGCCGCTGTCGAAACGGCCGTCGGCTTCGCCGTGCACTTCAATGGGCGTTTCGGCAAGTTCTTGCGGTTGGTCATCGTTTTCAAGCGGCAACATACGCCCGCCCCAACCCAAAATATGGATATTGCGCGGGTCGATTTGCGACACATTCACGCCCAAACTTTCCAAAAAGGATTTGTCGATGCGGTAAACACCGGTTTTTTCCACCCGGAAACGGTAGGTTTTCCCTTGCGAAAGGATGCTATGCCCCACCGGAGCCACTGTCCGGCGATGCAGGGATGGCGGTTTGCGCCGGTAAGTGAGTTCCAACTTATCCAGTTTCATCCATTTCCCCTTGCGATAGGCCAAAGTATTGAACGCGACGATGCTTACGGGCTTTCCGCCCGCACCCGCATTGCTCACACGGACACGAACACCCGAGGGGCCGGTGCCCAGCCCCAAAAAGCGCACCCACGCATCGGGCAATGGCGAAAACTGCGGCCTGATTTCCACGCTGCCGGGTTCAATGTGGAGGCCTTCCACCGAAAACCGGTAATAAATCATTTGCCCGTCGAATTCATAATGTTGCGGGTCGAACAAACTTATATCCAACGGGCGCAATTTGGCCGGTGGCTGCTCCGATAGTTTCCAATCGATACGGATGCTTTGCCCGGCCGTTTGGGCTATGGCCGGCCCAAGGGTCAGGAGGAGAGCGAGGATGGCGGGCAAGTATCGGTTCATCGGCGGATTCAGGTTTGGAGTAAACGTAAAACAGGCAAATTTATTTCAACAAAAGTCCGGCGTGTTTTTCCAGGTAGAGCACCGAGGCCGGCCCTTGCATAAAGAGCAAGTCGAGAAAACTCAAATCCGGCGCAAAGGGGTGGCGGTCGGTAAATACCTGCGTGTAGGGTTCCAGCCGGTCGATATAATGGTGTTTTTGCTTGGCCCGCACCAAAGGGCGCAGGTCGATAACGCCTTGGGGCGCTTGCGGTTGATATTCGCCGGTCAGGCGCCAAGTCAGCGGCCGGCCGAGCAGTTCGAAAATTTTTTCAATGGTGGCCAGGTTCAGTTCCACCAGGGAGTCGAATCGCCGGCCAAACAAGGGCATCAAATCGTCTTCGTAGTATTCGAAGTAGGGCGACGAGCGATAGGCCGTTTCCAAGGATTTCCAATGGTGGCGTTGCCAGTCGGTGTTGTTTACCACCTTTACCCGGTGGGTAGGACGGCGTTGAAGGGATTTGGCGTGTTGCACGGGCACGGACAGGATTTGCCGGCCGTGGGCGCCCAGAAAAATCATCCTGTTGCGGTAGGTTTGTTTTTCGAAATGGTCGTGGATTTCAAAAGTTATTTCACCGGCGTTCCAAAGGGCAATCATATGGCCGATGTTGGGAAAATAGGTCGGATGCAGCAGGATGCGCTTCACGGATACAATTTTTTGGATAGTGCGGTAAAATTACGAAAAGCCCTTTAATTGGCGCTCCGAAGCCCTTCGGTCTTCTCCCGACATTGCTACGCAATGTACGGGACAAGTTACGCGGCTCCACAAGCCTGCGGCTTCCAACGGCCGGCGCCAAAGGCAGCGCCTTGTCTTGTTCCGCGCCTCCCGACATTGCTGTGCAATGTGCGGGACAAGTTCCGCGAGCCCTGACGGTCTCGCTCCGGCGCTCCGTGAACCGCCTAACGGCGTTTCACTTCGCGGCTCCGGGAACCTGCGGCTTCCAAAGGCCTGCGCTTTTGGCCACGCCTTGTTTCCCTTCGCTGCTCCGGCAGCCCTGCGGTCTGCCTGCGCAAGGGCGGGGAGCCGTCGCTTTCCTGTGGCCTACCCGCAAATCCACGGCTTGTCTCCCCGCCGGCTCCGCAAGCCGGCAGGCCCTCGCTACGCTCCGGCCTTGGTCTTGCTCCGCGGGCCTCGGAATCCTCCGGTTTCCTCGGGCATTTTTTTTGTCATTCCCGCGAAAGCGGGAATCCAGGGGATCCGGTTCGCCTTTCTTTGTCATTCCCGCAATGCGGTTTCGCCTTCAATGTTTGCGGTAGGAGAACGTAAACCGGAAATATTAAATCAATTATTTGGTGTTCGATATTCAAGCGCGATTTATCGCGCGCCAAACGCGCCAGGGATGGGAGCGGTTATGCGGCGCAGTGGATGCCGTGTTTTTTGTGCTTGCGAGCAGGCTCCGAGGCATCGAGGAGACATCGCAGCAAGCTATACAAAAACAGGCAGCCACAAGCCGCATTTGAGCGGACAGCCCGGTCCCGACATTGCGCAAGCAATGTACGGGAGGCGCCCAAATAAATTATCTTGCTGAATACCTGTTGATTAGAAAACAATTTATTCGTTTTATCTCACTGCAAATAGGCTGCATTGTGCGCCATTACCTTTGTGGGGGAATTCAAACCAAACACCTATGAGACAAAAACTAAACCGGAACATTGTTGATTTGCTTGCAGGCCTGTCGGTTGGCCCCATGCAAGTGCACCGGACAATGCTCGTTTTGCCGCTAAGCGGCGGAAACGGATGGGAAAGTGCAGGAATTATCGGGCTGGACAAGGCCTTTGCCATGCAATGCGTGGAATTTCGCGAAGTAACCGATAGCGGACGCGTGCCCGAACTGCTGGCCATAAACCGCTGCGGCAAAAAAGTGTTGATCCTCGAAGGTCAGGAACTTACGGGGGCCAAACAAAACCGGACGCTCAATACCAGTATTCTGCTCCCGGAAAATTCGAAAACCGTCATACCGGTCAGCTGCACCGAACAAGGGCGTTGGAACTACACGAAAAAGGATTTCGACATAACCGACAAATTGGTTTCCAATAAAATGCGGAAAGTCTTGTCGGTAACCGTGCATCACAGTCTGCTGATGGACAAATCGCACCGGTCGGACCAAGCCAAGGTGTGGGACGATATCAACGAATATATGCATGCCTTTAAGCGCGAAAACCGCACGCGCTCCTACGACCGATTGTTTACGGACCTCAAAACCGAAGTGGAAAAATATGTCAAACACTTTCCGCTGCTGGAAAAGCAAACCGGCATGGCGGTGTTTGTAAACGGCGCATTGGAAGGAGTGGACATCGTTGCCCATGCGGGAATTTACGGCGAAAACCACGAAAAAATCCTCAAAAGCTATATCGTGGACGTGCTCCGGTTGCAAATGAACGAAGGCCGGGAAAGCGGCAATGGGTTTAAAATCCACATTGATTATTCCACCAAACAAAAGGAAGCGGAAGCCACGTTGGAAAAATTTTTCGAAGCCGCAGCACACAGTTTCGAGTCGGTGCACAAATCGCCCGGCCTGGGCTATGATCACCGGTTAACCGGGGGTAAGGTGCAAGGTCATTTTCTGGTGTATGAGGAAAAGCCCTTGACCGGACATTTGTTTCCGCGCACCAACAAAGAACGTAAACACGGATGGACGCAGCGCCCGATAGATTTTTTCTGATTGAACCTTAACCCTAAAAATTGATATGCTATGAAAACAGCTATTGCTTTTTTGATTTACCTGGCTTCCATTGCCACCGGAACGAACTTGGGGGAGTTCGAAATCGATTCGATTTATGAATACCGGATCTTGGAAAGTACCGAAAGAGTTGTCAGCGATGAGATCGTCAATTACGAAGAAAAGGATTTCACCCTCCGGGGCGGATTTATCCGTGTGGCTATCGACAGCTCAAAAGCTTTTGAAAACCGGTTTTTCGTTATTAAGGAAGAAGGTCGTGAGCCCGAAGTTCTTGTTTTCGAGAAATACTATAATCCCGAAGGATTAGAGGGTGCTGAAAAATTCAACCAAGGTGGTGAAAATTTTGATGACGGGCATTATATGTTTTTGGCGTTTGAGCCCGATACACACGAACAATATTTGGTAATAAGTCTCGACCGGGGATTTACCAAGGTGTGGAAGTTTCATGAATTGGAAACCGGAAAACAATTTGCCTACATCACCACCCATGCCAAAGACATAACACGTCAAGTATTGAGCCAACTAAAAACCGGATCCCAATAACCCTTAAAAACCATAAAGCCATGTTCGACTTTTTCAAAAAACTGTTCGGAGGAAACAACCGGAAAACGGAACAACCGCAAAACAAAGCGGACAACATTATTGAAACCATTGAAATGAAAAGCGTGGACGACATGCTGGTATTGCTCAAAAAAGACCACTACAACGACGGTTATGTTACGGCCCTGAAAGTGCCCGACAAAAAAATGGGTGAAATCAGCTTGGCCGCCATCAAAGCAAAGTATTTGAGCTACATCCAGCAAATCGAAAACCACTATGTGGAAGAGCGCAAGAAAACAGAAAAAATCAAAACGCTGAACGAAGGCAACGGTATGCACGATTTGGTAAAGGAAAACGACAAAATCCTGGAAACCATCGACAACGAAATGAGCGTGCTGGCACAAATCCGTGAGGATGTGCTGAACGAAACCGAAAACGGCTATTTCCAATTGGTCATCCAAACCTTTTGGCGGGGATTTTATGCCGGGATCTATGATGTGATGCAAGGAAAACTCATTTCGGGCTCCCTGGACCCGAGCCGCAAGGAAAATAATGACTAATCGAAGTATACGCCACAAACACAAAAAAATAATTGCTAAAAATCGAAATCAACCATGGAAGACGTTAAAAAAACCATCGTGGAACAAACCACCTACCGCAAAAACACCCCCATTATCCGTTTGGGCTGTTTCCTGACGGGCATGAACTGCCACATCCTGCGCCAATGCAGCGAAGCCTCCTACAAGCAGTTGAAACGATACATGGCATCGCTGGCCATTATTATGGGCCTGTGGAGTTTTATCGGCTACAAGTTTGCACAGGTGTATTTGAAGTTGGATAGCACCAAAGCCCTGCTGTTTGCCTTGGTGGCCATGTTGCTGGTATGGGCCATTGAACGGACGATTATCTTGGGCCGGAAAAGTTTAGGCATCGGACTCGTTCGCCTTTTTCTGGGGTTGATCATGGCC